>JAYVZC010000033.1:0-5484 GCA_043783695.1 Bacteroidota bacterium | reverse complement strand
ATTGTCATAATCAATATCAAAAGCATTATTTGTACTCGGTAAAATAGGAGTAACAGTCCATGGGTCAATAATGATAGTTTTGTTTGTGATTATTTTTTCGATTTCAAAACCTATTTTATTTTCTGTGATTTTGAATTTACTTTTTACAGGGATATGATCTTTTGTAAAAGAAGTTGGCTGGTGGTCAATTATTTTTCCGAATGGAGAATCAATTTCAAGGTTATTATTTTTTAATTGAAAAGTATTGTCTTTAGGAAAACAAAAATTTACCTTTTCAATGTCTGCTCCAGGATAAAGATAGATACTGTATTTGATGCCCGTTGAGTCTTTTGGAAATTCAAAAATAATATCCGTAAAAGGATAAACATTTTTGTAGATTAAGCGTGTAAATGCACTTGCTTGAAAAGATTCGTTTTGTCCATTTTTTTGTGGAACAGAATAAGTATAATAATTACTGACTTTGTTTTCTGGGATTATGATTAGTTCAGAACTTACATCTGTAAATTTCAATTCATGAAACTGCTCTCCTATTTTATATTGTAATTCACTCTCTTCATTTTCTTCACTTTCAGAAAAGCCCATGCTTTTTTGAACCTTTTCTATTTCTCTTTCTGTCCTTTTTACTTTATCCTTTTTTATAATAGTATAACCACTTTTTGTAAAGCAATATTCTAAGCCATCAATATTTGCCATAAAAAAAATTGCTTCGCGATTGGGCAACTTTTTGTTGTCGAACTGACCTGCATTTTCGATAAAATTTTTCTGTTGAAATAAATCTCTATGAGTCCAATAGTCTTGAGCTATTCCCCAATGGCTAGCCAAAGAAAGAAATGTAACCGCTATTTTCTTAAACATTGTGATTGATTTTAATTTCGGGGATATGTAAAGATAAGAATAATAGTCAATATTCCAAAATATTGATAAGTGCTAAATGCCTTTATATAAAGTAGTTTCAGGTAAATTTTTAATATAAACTAACTGAAAAACAAAACTAAAATTATGAGAAAGCATAGTATTGATACATTTTCTATAGTTTTGTGACAAAGTTTTATAGCTATGTCAGTATTTAATCATCTTTTAATCATCGGAACCGTATGGCCAGAGCCAAACTCATCGGCTGCCGGAAGCCGAATGATGCAGATGATTGAGCAGTTTTTGAAACAAGGTTGGGAAATTACATTTGCTTCTGCTGCAAGCGATAGTGAATTTGCTTTTGATGTTCAAACACTCGGAATTGAAAAAGTAAAAATCGAATTAAATAATAAAAGTTTTGATGAATTTGTTTCTAATCTAAAACCAACGATAGTTTTGTTTGATCGTTTTATGATTGAAGAACAATTTGGATGGAGAGTGGCTGCAAATTGTCCGGATGCACTAAGAGTTTTAGATACCATCGATTTGCATTGTTTACGTCAAGCCCGACAATTAGCTTTTAAAGAAAAAAGAAAATTCACAAACGAAGATTTATTTTCAGATACTGCAAAGCGTGAAATAGCAAGCATTTTGCGATGTGATTGCTCTTTAATTATTTCTGATTTTGAAATGAATTTGCTCCAGGAATATTTAAAAATCGATAAAGACTTACTTTGTTATCTTCCATTTCTATTAGATAAGATTGACGATGAAGCAAAAAGTAGTTGGCCTACATTTGAACAAAGAGAACACTTTATTACGATTGGAAATTTTATTCATGAACCCAATTGGAATGCGGTTCAATATTTAAAAGAAGATATTTGGCCTTTGATTCGAAAACAATTATCAAATGCCGAGTTGCATGTTTACGGAGCGTATGCATCTCAAAAAGTTAACGAATTAAACAATTCCAAAGAAGGGTTTTTGATAAAAGGAAGAGCAGAAGATGCAATGGAAGTTGTAAAAAATGCAAAAGTTTGTTTAGCACCATTACGATTCGGAGCTGGAATAAAAGGGAAATTGGCAGAAGCGATGCAATGCGGAACGCCAAGTTTAACAACCGATATAGGAGCAGAAGGAATGCATGGAAATTTTGAATGGAATGGAATTATTGCAAACAGTCCTCAAGAAATTGCCGATGCTGCTATAAAATTATATACCGATAAAATACTTTGGCAAAAATCTCAAGAAAACGGAATTGTTATCATCAATAATTTTTATTCAAAAGAAAAATTCGGAAGTAAATTAATTGAACACCTTTTATCCCTTCAAAATAATCTCAAAGAACATCGGTTCAAGAATTTCATTGGAGCCATGTTGATGCATCAAACGCTATCAAGCACAAAGTATATGTCGAAATGGATAGAGGAGAAGGGGAAGAAATAAGTTAATTGGGTTGATTAGGTTAAGTGAGGAAATAGGAAATGCAAAGAGGAGAAGGGGAAGAAATAAGTTAATTGGGTTGATTAGGTTAAATAAGGAAAATAAAAAAATACTTAGTACGTATCTTTAATCGTAACCAATAGCTCGGAATCAAAAATATTTTGAGGTGAGATTACAGTTTCTTCCAAAGGGATTTTATTTCCATACCGTTCTTTCAATTTCTGTTTTACTGGAAGACTGGTCAGGTCAAAGTCTTTTAGTTTCTGAAGTTTTCCTACTTCGATGTTAGCGCCTTGCTTGTATACTTTCCAAACCAGTTCAGAGCAATAAATTTTATCATCACTCCAACCGAAATAAAGATCATAGTCTTTGTCTTTATAATTTTCAGCAGAGGCTTTCATCTTAGAAATTGTTTCTGCATTTAAAACTGTGGAAGCATTTTTTAACCTTTTTACAACATATTTATTGTCTGTACCATGCTTAATCCATTCATCCATAGCTGTAATTTTTACAGGCTGAACGGCTTCGTAAATAACTATTTTGTTTTTTTCAACGAAAACAATTCCGCAATGTGTGTATTTCGAATGAGTAGCCAGACTAACTGCTTTGGATTGTCCCGATTCTGAAGATTGAAAGATAATGTCTCCATTTTGTAATGCAAGTGGAGCATATTTTTTTGTAAAAAAGCTTTCATTTTCAGATGAAGCATCAGAACACCTTGAGAAAAGTGTTACTACAGAAATGAAAAAAAGAAACTGAAAGATATTCCTGACCATTCTTATCTTATCGAAGAATTTAAGCTACGAGTAAATTCTTGTCCTAAGCCACCAAATATTTCACCCATTGGAGCTGTAGTACTTCCAAAATTATACGTACCAATATGAGTATTGTAATAAGGGTTTTCGCCTTGAGAAATAATTGCTTTAAATCCAATGGTGCTATGTTTTGAAACTTTGTAATCCATTCCTAAAGCTACAGCCTTGTAATTACTTTGTCTGTTATTGAAGTTGTTTGCATCGTACATCACCGCTCCAGAAACAGCAATTTTTTTATTTAATTGGTATTGACCTTCCACAAATAACAAATTGCCAGTACGAGTTTTATTGCTTGAATTAAACAATGCCTCGTTTTGATTCATTGGCATAAATGTGTTGCCAGTTATAGAATAATGCATCAATCCAACATTCAATTTGAATTTATTGGTCATTTGATAACCAATTTTTGGTGCTATAAAAGTAGTAAAAGCAGTGTTTTTTGATGAACCTAAAAAGCTAAGTCCTGCACCAACAGAAACGGAAGCAGAAACCCTGTCTCTAAATAATAGCTTGGGTTTTGAAGTAGTAAAGTAATCGTCAGTTGTGGTTTGAGCTCCTAAAAAAGAAGCACTAACTAAAAATAAAGCGAAGGTTATTAACTTTTTCATGTTAGCTTATTGGTTACCCAAAGATACAAAAAAATTGTTTTTAAAAATATATTTGTGATTAATTAGTTCATTGGTTCACTTGTTTATTAGTTCATTAGTGGTGTTACCTATTCTTTGTAATGCTTAACGCGTGAATGTTAGATATTTATAAATCAGAACTAGTGTTTAGTTTAGTTAATATTAATTGTCGCCTTGAGCATAGTCGAATGGCGTTATCCGTACATTATGAAAATATTTGTTAAAAACCTTGATAGAGATATCAACGAAATGCAATTAGAAGGATTGTTTGCCCAGTTTGGTGAAGTGGTTTCTACCAAAATAGTATATGATACCATTACCTGGGAATCAAAAGGCTTTGCATTTTTAGAAATGGCTAAAAAGGAAGACGGACAAAAAGCTATTGATGCTTTGAACGGTAAAGAAATAAGAGGACGAGAACTTATTGTTCAGGAAGCTGAAGAAAGACGCAGATAAAAACTTCGAATATGAGCCAACTAAAATTTGTCTTCTTATTTTTTATTGTTCTATTTATTTGTTGCGCTTCAGAAACCAGTGAAGACAAAAAAGGAAAAGAGACAGCTTTGGGCCAGGATAGCATTAATAAATTATTGAAAGAAATTCATGCTTCTGAAAAAGCTCAGCAATTAGATACTCTTTTTAGAAATAAAGTAAAACTTGCCGGATTTAATGGTTGTGTATTGGTGGCTCAACGCGGACAAATCATTTACGAAAAGGCCTTTGGTTATTCCAATTGTAAAACCAAAGATTCTTTAAAATTAAATTCTGCTTTCCAATTAGCATCTGCTTCTAAAACATTTACTGCCACTGCTATTTTGATGTTAGCTGATCAAGAAAAACTTAGTTTGACTGACAATGTTCAAAAATTTTTTCCAAAATTTCCTTATGAAGGTATTACTATAAAGCTTTTGTTATCGCATCGTTCGGGACTGTTCAATTATATTTATTGTTGCGAACAATATTGTCAAAAACCAAATTGTTACAATAAAGGTTTGTTCGACAATGCAGCCATGATGGAAATTATTACCAATCACAAATGTGATGTGTATTCGCCTCCGAATAAAAAATTTGAATACTGTAATACCAATTATGCAATACTGGCGAGTATTATTGAGAAGGTATCAGGAATTAGTTTTGCTGATTATTTGGAACAAAATATTTTCAAGCCATTGGGAATGGATAATACATGGGTGCATAATCCGAAAGGAGATGCTATTCATAAAAATAAAACTGTGGGACACAAAGCTTCGGGAATTTTTGAAGATGAAACGTATGCCGATGATGTGGTTGGAGACAAAGGTGTGTATTCAACGGTAGAAGATATGCTGAAATGGGATCAGTCGTTTTACACCGAAAATATATTGAAAAAGACCACTATCGAACAAGCATTTACGGGCTATAGCAATGAGCATAAAGGCAAAAGAAATTATGGTTATGGCTGGAGATTGACAGATGATGGAAAAAATCCTAAAATTATTTATCACAATGGTTGGTGGCATGGCTACAATAGCTTATTTTTTCGTAGGCCATCAGATCAAACAACCATTATTGTTTTAGGAAATAAATACAATCGTAGCACTTACCAAATTCAAGGTGTTTTGTCAATATTAAATAGCAATTCCACTTGTGTAGAGTTGGAGGAGTAGTGACTTCTATTTCGCTCAGCAAAATATAATTTGAGATGCTCTTTTTGAGATGCTCTTAATAAATAATAACATCAAGAGTAGTTATAGATTTTTTTTTTGCAA
>JAYVZC010000032.1:0-2283 GCA_043783695.1 Bacteroidota bacterium | reverse complement strand
GAACTGGATGGATTGACGATGGTTCAATTGCTCCACCCGGTGATCGTCGTATGACATCTTGTTCTGGTCCGTTTACGATGGCAGCTGGAGATACTCAGGAGATTGTAGTAGCAGCAATTATTGGTCAAGGAAATAATCGTCTATCTAGTGTCAGCGTTTTAAAATTTTACGATGAAATTGCGCAATTGGCATATGACGCTAATTTTAACCTCCCATCTGCTCCACAATCTCCTGTTGTTCAAGTGGGTGAACTTGATAAACAAATTATTCTTAGATGGTCTGACTCAACTGCATCAAAAATAACTGAAGGACAAAATGATAAAGGTTATAAATTTCAAGGATATAACTTGTATCAATTACCGACTTCAAGTTTTAATAACGGTGTCCGACTTGGAACGTTTGATAAAAAAGATGGTGTGTTAAGTATTTCAGATAGGATTTATGATGAAGCTGTCGGCACTGTAGTTACTAAACCAGTTCAGTTTGGATCTGATTTTGGAGTAGCCCGTCATTTTGTAATAAATGATGATTTAATTAATGGCAAAAAATTAGTTAATGGACAAAGTTATTATTTTGCTGTTACTGCCTATAATTATAATCCGGATCCGAATGCTATTCCAAGAACTATAGAAAGTTCTCCTCTCGTAATCAAGGTAATCCCACAATCACCTAAACCCGGTATTCGAGTTAATATATCCGCGGGTTCATTAATTACGGGATCGTATGTAACACCAATATCTCCTGCAGATGGTAGCATTGTATCGAGAGTAATTGACCCAACAAAAATTACTGGTGACACATATGAAGTGAGGATTGACACTATTAGAATAGCAAATGTTAGGACAAAAGTTTGGAGCGTATTTAACGTAACGAAAAATACATCTGCTCTTGGGTATCAAACTACTTATGGAGATGATAGTGTTTCAAATCCGATTGTTGACGGTATCCAATGGTCAGTTATTGATCCGGGTGCAGCTGGTGGATTTAAACAGGCACTATTGATTAAAAATGGATCGACTGATTTATCAGCAGATCCGAAAAACATAATGCGTTCTAAAGATCCAACCGGTGCATGGGCAATGGATGCATTAAGCTCAACAAGTAGAGCACATGCGTTTACAAGAGCTGGTGCAAGTTTGGAGGGTGCGAATGACTATGAAATAAGAATAACAGGATCCACTACACCTGCAGGCAGCCAATATTATAATGCTGCATTTCAATTGGGCGTAGGTGATCCAGTATTTGCTGGTGGAAGACTTCAGGCAGAGGTCTATGAAGTAACCAGTGTTCCGGCAAAACGTCTTATTATTAATGTTCGCGATGTTAATGCTAATGGTTTTTCAATCAATACATTAGAAGCAAATTCAAGTCTTATTGTTAATGGTACAGATGGACGTGAATGGGATGCTCTATATGTGCAGGATCCAGCAAGTGCAGGATACTATGCTGAACCTTTGCCAAATCCATCTACCCAAGCTGCAGCAGGATTTGCTTTCCGAAGACTAGCGTTTTTTTCTACGGATACATTAGTAACGACATTCCCTGTTCCTGTTGGGACAGTAATTCGATTGAATACCAACAAACCAATGCTTCCTGGGGTAAGTAAGTTTGTAGTTAATACAAGCGCCTTAAAAAATACATATAGTGCAGCACTTGCAAACAAGGATGTTCAAAAAGTCAATGTATTCCCAAATCCGTATTTTGGTTTGAATACAAAAGAAGAGAACAAATACAACAAGTTTGTAACATTTAATCACTTACCGCCAAAAGCAACACTCAGCATCATAAATTTGGCTGGTGTAAGAGTTAAAAAACTTGTAAAGGATGATACTGAACAATTCATGAAATGGGATCTAACGAACGAAGCAGGTTTACCAGTCGCTTCGGGTATGTATGTTATTTATGTTGATATGGGATCTCTTGGCACAAAGATATTAAAATTTGCTGTCATCCAAGAATTACAACAACTTGACAAATACTAAACGATTGGCAATAATAAATCTGAATTCAAATATTAGAAATTAGGAGATTACAAATGGAAAAAATCAGTAAAATTCTTATTGTTTTCCTGATCACTTTCGGATTTGGCATACAATCCGTAAATGCAGGAAACAAAAATAGAACTGGCACTGCAGGAGCTCAAGAACTCTTGATTCCTGTTGGTGCACGAGGTATCGCTTTAGGTAACGCAAATTTAGCTCTTTCGAGCGGTGTGGAAGCTATTTATTGGAATCCTGCCGGTATCGTTCGATCAGATCGGTCTTCGGAAGTCATGGTATCTCA
>JAYVZC010000031.1:0-5489 GCA_043783695.1 Bacteroidota bacterium | reverse complement strand
TTAATTTCAGCTATACTTTCTTTTATTGTAAATATTTTTGAATATGACATTGTTTTTTTTATAAAAATACACATTTATATTTTAGTCCAATAAATATTAAAAAAAAAGTTATCAACTATTTTGGACTAAAACATATTTGCATTTGGTATTAATTAGTTAGTTAGAGACTGTTTTGTTATAAGCATTAAACAACTCCACAATATTTTCATATTCGTATTTTTTTTCCGCAAGGGCTTTCACAATTTCTTCGTTATCTCCCATTACTTCTTCTACTTGTTTGTTGAATTTCCCCGATTTTATTTTCACAAACTCCCCTGATTGTTTTTCCATATAATAATCGGATTTTACTTTAATATCATTCATTTGCAAAACCTCAACTTGAGCTTCATAAAGATTTACAGCACCTTTAGATAAACGTTTTACAAACACTTGTTCCCCATTCACATTACGGGAAACAAAGGTTACTCCATCTACAAAATATTCTTTAATCTTTGTAGGGTTGTATGTCTTGATTTCTGCTCCTTCTTTTTTACGATAAGCTGCCTTTGCAAAATTGTCGAATTCGCGTTTTGGGTTTTTTTTGACTTCACCTTTTAAAGTATCGCCATTAAGCAGAATTACATAACCAGAATAATATTTTGCCTGAGCAAATGTACTGTTGTTAAAAGCCATAACTATAGCTACCACGACTATAGACATAGAGAAAATGTTTTTTATTTTCATACAATTTTTAAATTTTGATTAATAATCTGTTTTTAGCGAGGGCAAAATAAGAAGAAATTTCATATACAGTAAGCCCTCGTTAAAAACTTTTGCCAATTGTTAACAACTTATTGGTGCCTAAAACGAGCCATGAGTAAGGATTTATAACACTAACAACCTTTTTAATCAATAAAATTGGTGCTTTTACTAATATAAAAGCAATTTTGTAAATTTGGACAAATATTCAAACCTTGAAATCGTACCGCATATTCATCTTCCTTTGTGCCATCGCAATTGTTACTGGTTGCAATAAATGTTCGGAAGAAAAACCGAAAGAAATTGTGTTAGTAGAAAAACCAGAAATGGTGAACGAGGAAGTTGCAAAATTACTTACTGAAAAATTATCTAAAATTGATACTTCAGCCGTTCTTGTAGTTGAAAAAGATAGTTTATTTGCTACTAAACTTCTTTTAGACTTTTATACTCCTAAAAAATACGCTGTTACTTTTACCGATAAAGGTGTTTTAACGAAGCAAGGCGATACCCTTTTAGGTATAATCAAAAATGCTTCTATGTATGGGTTGATTCCAGAGGATTATCACTATTCAAAAATAAAATCACTTTTAAAAACTGCAAGAGATAGTGCAACACAAAAATTTGATGCTGTAAAAATAGTGGATGCCGATTTATTATTAACAGATGCATTTTTTACAATGGCCGTGCACATTAGCAAAGGACGTTTAAATGCGGACAGTTTAACTATTGAGTGGAAAGCAAATCAGATGGATACAAATGTGGTTGAAATTTTAAATGTTGTAATTAAAAAAAACACTATTCGCACTGCTATTGATTCTTTAGAACCACAAAATAAATATTATCTAGCACTTAAACTTTCATTAAAAAATTTTCAGTACGAATTTAAAGGTGTTGATTGGGATAGCATTGCGAGCAGGAATTTTGATTCTACAACTTTCATGGCACGTGTAAAAGATCGATTAATAAAAAGTCACGACTACTTTGATGAATTTACTGGATCCGATTCTATTAAATTAGTGAAGTCGATTAAAAATTTTCAGTGTAAAAATAATTTGACGGAAGACGGGAAAATTGGGAAGCTTACTTTCAAAGCATTGCAACGCACAAAACAAGATTACATAAATCAAATTACGCTAAATATGGAACGTTGGCGTTGGTCAAAAGTGCCGACCGAAAAACAATATGTTTGGGTGAATATTCCAAAATTTGAAATGAAAGTAATTGAGAAAGATACACTGGTAATGAGATCACGTGTTATCATCGGAGCTCCTGACCATCAAACACCTTTATTAAAAAGCACTATCCGTTATTTTTTAATTTATCCTTATTGGACGGTTCCATTTAGTATTGCAACAAAAGAAATATTACCGATTCTAAAACGTGATACTTCTTATTTACGAAGAAAAAACTTTGTGGTACTTGATGGAAATAATCAAGTTGTGGATGCATCTAAAATAAAATGGAAAAGATATTCCAAAACGTATTTTCCATGGCGATTACGTCAAGGAATTGGTGAAGACAATTCACTAGGCATTTTAAAATTCAATTTCGAAAATAAATATGGTGTGTATATGCACGATACAGATAGCAGAAGATTATTCAATAGAGAAATGCGTGCCATGAGTCACGGCTGTTGCAGATTAGAAAAATTTATGAATTTTGCTGAATTTCTTATTCGAGATGATAGTATCAAATATCCTGTAGATTCTTTAATATCCGATATTTCAAAGGAACAGCAAAAATATGTTTACATCAAAAAACCAATTGCTGTTTATATCAATTACTTTACTGCTGAAGTAGATGAATATGGAGAATTACATTTCTTTATTGATGTTTACAAAAAAGATGAGAAAATGATTAAAGCTTTTGGGAGAGGAAAAAAATAAGTCTAGTGCAAATACTAAATAACCCCGAAAGGTATAGCCGTCAGATTAAGGATGTAATACCAATTGTTATTATAAAATAGGAGTCCAAAGACATTTTATAATTTACAATGGTTAATGCCGATACCTGCCGGCAAGCAATAGGTGTTTCCCACACGCCTGTGTCCCACTCGTACGGGGTGCCGGATTGGACTACCTGCCTGCCGGCAGGTTACATATATGATTTCGGTATAAATACACATAAGAAAAAAAATCACACCGCTTAGTATACTTTCTCTTTTTACAAAATTTGTTACCCGTGCTGTTTTTTTCTATAAAGTTTGTGTCAAAAAAATTGTATTAATATTACCTTATCTTTTTTTTAAACTTGAGAGTTTTATAAACTAACTTGATTTTGAATTATTTATTGTTATTCAAAAACGTAGCTAATAGATAACCCATGCTAAAGCATCCTTGCAATAAATAACCACCTGTGGGAGCATCCCAATCCAGCATTTCACCTATACAATAATTATTTGGTAGTTTTTTTAATTGAAAATTGGAATCAATTTCTGATAATGCAATTCCGCCTACAGTAGAAATGGCTTCATCAATAGGTGCAGAAGAAGTTATAGTTATAGGAAGATTTTTTATTTTTTTTGCAAGATCTTCCAGATAAGTAAAATCATCTTTGCTAAGTAAAGTTTTTAAAAGTTCAATTTGAGTATCATCAAAATTTAATCGGTCGATCAATAATTTTTTGATGGAACGATTACCTCTCGCAGAGAATTTATCTTTGATCTGTTCCAATGAAAGCGAAGGTTTTAAATCTAAAAACACATTAGCTGTTCCTTCATCATTTAGGTGTTTTCTGATTTTCGGACTTAGGGCATAAATGGCTCCTCCTTCTAAACCGAATTTAGTTATGACCAATTCGCCTTTGCGTTCTTTCGCATCACATTTAATGGCAATATTTTTTAAAGATTTTCCTTCAGCAATATTAATGAACGCTTCTTTCCACTTCACTTCGTATGCACAGTTGGAAGCTTGAAAAGGAATAATATCGATTCCTTTTTTGGAAAAATAATTTGTCCAGGCTCCATCCGAGCCTGTTACTTTCCAGCTGGAACCTCCTAAACAAAAAATAGTGATTGAGGAACCTCCCCCTGCCCCCTCCAGAGGGGGACATCCTTCGAAATTAAGTTTATCGTTTTCCCAGCCTTTCCAAATATGATTTGTTTTGATGTTGACATTTTTTCTTTTCAATTCATTTAAAATCGCATTCAAGACATCAATTGGTTTAATTCCTTTAGTTGGAAATATTCGACTGCTTGTTCCAACGTATGTTTCAATGCCTATGCTTTTTAGCCAATCACGAAGGTCGTTATTAGAAAAAGAAGAAATTATGTTTTTAAAAAAATTGCTTGGTGTATATCGAGAAATAAATTTTTCTAACTCTTCAGAATGTGATAAATTAAATCCTCCATCACCAGCTACAAGAAATTTTCTGCCAACAGCTGCATTTTTTTCATATATAGTAATATCAAATTTTGTTTCGTCCAGTTGAGCCGCAAGCATTAAAGCTGCTGGCCCTCCTCCGATAATGGCAAGGTTTTTTTTCATTGTATCAAAAGTAAGTAAAAAGAAACGATTAAACCTTTTTCATTTATCCATGTCATACCGCAAAACAAAAAAACATGAAATACGAAGTATTCACGAATTCATTTAAAAACAAAATAACCATGAGTAAAAAAATTATTTTAATTTTATTTGCCGTTGCGACAGCCTCGGTAAATAGCTTGGCACAAGAATCGGTAAAATCTGATCCGCCTAAAAAAACTCCGGAGGAACGTGCGGAGAATATGACAAAGCGCTTGACAAAAGAATTGGCTTTGAATCCTGAACAGCAAATAAAAACGAAAGCCATTATTTTAAAACGTGAACAGGATAGAGCGAAGATGACTAAGGAAATGCGTGAAAATCACATGAAAATTAAACAAGAGTTCAAATCATTTTTATCGGAAGAGCAGTTTCAGAAATTTGAGGAAAAAGAAGCTGAAATGAAAAAAAAACGAGAAGAGCGAAGAATGAAATCCCCACCGCCTTCTCCTGAGGGAAAATAGTTTGAACTTCATGTTATAGATCGCTTCGTACCTTGCAATGACGCCATGTTTTGAGTTTACTATATAAAAGAACGTCATTGCGAGGAACGAAGCAATCTTGCATTGTTATAGCTGCCATCTCAGTATTTTCTTAAATTCGCATAGAAATATGTCGAATAATTTTTTAAATACACCTATTGAATATCTCAAGAGCGTTGGTCCCCAAAGGGCCGATCTGCTGAAAAAGGAATTGCGTATTTTCAATTATTCAAATCTCCTCACCTATTATCCTTTTCGTTATGTTGATCGCACCAAGTTTTATAAGGTGAAAGAAATAAATGCGGATTTGCCTTATGTGCAACTTCGTGGAAAAATTGTGCATACCGAAATGGTTGGTGTAAAAAGAGCTCAGCGTTTTGTCGCAACTTTTACGGATGGAACAGGAAAATTGGAATTGGTTTGGTTTCAAGGAGCAAAATGGATCGCTGATAAAATCAAGCCTCATTTAACAAATGAATATGTAGTCTTTGGAAAGCCGGTAGCGTTTGCAGGAAAATTTAATTTGGCTCATCCTGAAATAGAATTAGTAACTGAAGAGAATACTACTTTCGCACCTGCTTTGCAAGCTGTTTATCACAGTACCGATAAATTAAAAGGCAGAAATATAGATACCAAAGGAATTGCTCGTTTGCAAAGAGGATTGAATTCGCTTATCAAAAATAATATTCAGGAAACACTTTCTAAAACAATCATTGAGCGTTATCAATTGATGTCGAGAGAAGAGGCT
>JAYVZC010000030.1:0-2289 GCA_043783695.1 Bacteroidota bacterium | reverse complement strand
GTTATGTGATACTCCCTGTGCACTTTAACCTCCGGGTTGGCTTTGCCATCCCAGCCATTTTCTTTAAGCTTCGGGTCTATTAGTTCCGCTCTTGTTTCTGCTTCATTCATCAGCGGTTATTAACAAGGTTGATAATTAATTTTGTCATCAGCTCTTTATCAGCGGGATCGCTTTGCGCCACAAGCAATGCCAGCGCCACTAATGCATTGTCATTTATTTTTAGTTCACCCGATCTTTTAAAGCGGTGTTTATTTTTCTCTAAGAACCAAACAAACAAAAAAGCGCCGATGCGTTTGTTGCCATCAGTAAAGGGATGATTCTTGATAACAAAATATAAAAGGTGTGCAGCCTGTTCCTCAATGCTCGGGTATAAATATTTTTTGTCAAAAGTTTGGACAATGCTTTTTAATATTCCTGCAAAGCTTTTGTCTTTTTGATTGCCAAAAAGTTTTGATGCTTCTTTCTTTTTTACCAGTTGTCTTTTCAGTTCCTCAATTGCTTTTATTGCATTGCTGTAATCAATTTCGTAAGTGATGTTTTCATTGAGTTGTACTTCGGAAAGATTGTTGCTGTCGAACTGATTGAGCAGGATAAAGCTTTGGGTGTAGTTGGTGATTATATCAAGCAATCCTTTGGTTTCAGTAACAGATAATTCTTTTGTTTCTCCTGATTGCTGAATAATGCTTACTACCTGCTGTAATTGTTCCAATCGTTTTTGGTTGATAGCATAACCCCGAACGAGATAATCTTTTAACCGCTGTGTAGCCCATTGGCGGAATTGAGTGCCACGCTTGCTTTTTACCCTGTAACCTACGGATATAATAACATCGAGATTATAATATTTAGCAGTTGCCTTTTGTGTTTTTCCTTTTATAGCACCATGTTTAGTGGTATGTCGGAAATCCCGACATACCACTTTTTCATCCAATTCTCCTTCTTTAAAAACATTTTTAATGTGTTCGGTTATAGTAGTCCTTCCCTTCTCAAAAAGCATTGCCATTTGCTCTTGAGTAAGCCACACAGTTTCATTTTCAAGATTTACATTGATTTCGATCTTGCTGTCAGGCGCTTTATATATTTCAATTTGGTTCATCAGTTATTTTGATTGTGAACTGTTGAGAAATTCTGAACAACTCATCTTCCTATCTTTAAACATCAACTACCGATAAAAACACGGCAGTTCAATATTGAACTATTAAGAAATCCTTAAAGGTTCGTTCCATTTTGTAACTCCCCACAAAAGCAATGTGCATTTTTTGCATAATTCCCTTTCAACTGTCAAGAATTTCTTGACAATTAAAATTTTGGCTTGTGCATTTTTTGCACATACCACTTATAAACTTACACCACCTCCTTTGCCGTTAACTCTCCATTAAATGCTTTTTGCAAAATTGATTTCTTTAACTCTTCCAGATCATTCAGCTTTTGTTGATAGATGGTTTCGAGTTTTTTTGTTTCCGCAGAAAGAACATCAAGCTTTTTAACAATCGTTTGTTGTTCTTGCAATGTTGGAAAAGGTGTTTGAATTTTTCTTAAATCACCAATATTAATTTGCATTAATGCTGCGCCATATGTTTTATTCCTAATTTGTTTCTGGATGTAGTTTGAGATGAGTAAATAGTAACCGAATTCTTGATCAATAATTTCAGAATTAAAACGAATTGGAACAATACCTCTTGTGACGTTTGCCCCTTTTAATTCTTTTAATGCAACAGAAACAACTCCGGTGCTTCCCCGAACGCATAGCAACAATTCATCACCGAATAATTTAGTTCTTTTATATCCTTCTGCTAATTTTGGATTTATCAGTTTAAGTCCATATAAATTAATAAACTTACTTTTTAAATCAGTTGGTCTAATTACTGGTAAACCATTTGTAAATTCTTCTCCAGGTTGAACAATACCATAAGACAAAGTACATTTTTCATCAGCCAAGTCTTCTAAGCTTTTTTCTTGCCATTCTTCACCTTTAATTTCAAAAACATTTTGCAGGTAGCTTTCAAAAAGTTCTTTTGCGTTCTGTAAATTCTTTTCAACGTTTGCTTTTGCTTTATCAATAGCAGAAAAGGTTTCATCCAATATTTCTACAATGCGATTTTGTTCAGAGAGTAATTTCGGAAATTCTAAAACAATATCTTTTAAAGAAGAATTAGATATAACAGGTTGTGCAGCTTGCCTTGCAAATAATCGTAAGTTTTTATAGTTTAATAAGTAAGTAAGAAATGTATTATCAAATTCATATTTATAGTCAACAACTTTAAAAGCATTATCTGTAAGCCATATTTTCTC
>JAYVZC010000029.1:0-12780 GCA_043783695.1 Bacteroidota bacterium | reverse complement strand
TTGCTATAGAAACGGATAAAAAAGCAAGACTCTTGGAAATTTTGGAATGGAAAGCAAAACTACTGCAGGCAACCAACAAAGATTCTGATCAAGAGGATTTTCACAAAAATGTTTTTATTGAAGAAAGCAGTATTTTGAAAAGCATACGGCTTACTCTGGAATTAAAAAGCGATGTACTTGGCGTTTTCTCAATAATCCGCAAACAAGGTTTTGCACGGTCAAAAAAAGAGCTTGATTTAATCAACTCTGTCATTCAGAAGTACAGCAAATTGAATTATAACAATCTAAATTTTAATGATAAATATTATTTAAATTATATAAATACGGTTTATTATACTTCCTCGGGTGACTATTTAAAAAGTTTATATTACACAAAAAGAAACCTTGCTATGCTCGAATATATTCCGGAAAAACTAAGAGAGGAGGAGTTTGAAAAATACATAGCATCCTTAAACAATTTGGTTGTAAATCTTATAAATTTAAAGAAAACAGCTGAAATAAAACCACACCTTGATAAAATAAGATCGCTTGCTACAAATAATATTAGAGAAAATATTTTATTATGGGTTACTTCGTATAAGCTAGTATTGGGGGTTACAATCAAATCGTGTGATTTCGAGCAGTCCGAAAAAATAGCTGAAGAAATTAATTTAGGAATAGCCTTTTATAGCGACAAAATTCCTTCAACAGACATTGTTCTTTTAAAATTTAACATAGCAGTTGTGTATTTTATTAATGACAAATACTCAAAAGCAATAAAACTATTGAATGAAATTATTAACGACAGCGATTTATCATTACGAGATGACATTCAAAGCTTTGCGAGAATTATTCGTTTAATTGTTTTTTTTGAAAAAGGGGAAGAAGAATTACTTCCTTATGCAACACTCTCTACTTATCGTTTTCTTTACAAACGAAAAAAATTATACAAATTTGAAAGCATCGTCCTTCAATTCATTAAAGAAAAAGTTCCGCACATTAACACCAGTGGCAAACAGAGGGCTGCATTTATTGAATTACAAGAAAACTTAGAGAAACAGTTTAAAAATCCTTTGGAGAAAAAAGCATTGGATTATTTTGATTTTATTACTTGGATAGAAAGTAAAATCAGTAAAAAAGAATTTAAACAACTGGCAAAAGAGAAGTTAATAAAAGAAGGAAATTAATTGACCGAAAGCGTTAGGTCTGTGATTAGCTTAATTACAAATTCCAATTGCTGTTCACGAGTTAAATCAGAATTGTCAAGTACAATGGCATCATTTGCTTGTGTAAGCGGATTTTCTTTTCGATGCGTGTCTTCGTGATCACGATAAATTAAATTTGATTTTACATCATTGAAAGAAATGTGTTGACCTTTAGAAGATAATTCGTCAAATCTGCGTTGAGTGCGAATATCTGTATCGGCTGTCATAAAAAGTTTGAGTTCAGCATTTGGAAAAACATTGGTTCCAATATCTCTTCCATCCATCACAATACCTTTATTTTTCCCTAGTTTACGCTGAATGGCAATCATTTTTACCCGTACATCATGTATTGCGCTTATCTTACTTACATTTTCGGAAACAATCATTTGACGAATTTCTTTTTCAACATTCTCATCATTCAAAAATGTTTCAGAAGATTTAGTGCCAGGATTAAAATGAAAAGAAAGATGAATGTCAGCTAGCAATCTAACAATGTCGCTTTCCTGAAAACTATGATCTTTGATAACACCTTTTCGCAAAGCAAAAAGTGTTACACAACGATACATTGCGCCAGAATCAACATAAGCATAGCCTAATTTTGAAGCCAATGCTTTTGCAAGTGTGCTTTTTCCACACGATGAATATCCGTCAATGGCGATTGTAATTTTGCTCATAAAAAATTTAAAATTCCAATGGCAATATTACTGATTTTTTTTTTGAATAAAAACTAGGATACTAAGGAAAGCGTCTCTAAAAAATACAAATTGACTTTTTTATCCCGGAGGGCTGTATCATTCAGTTAGTGCTGAACTATTTATAATTCAAGAATATAGGGTTGAAAAAAAATTAAATTATTCAGTATTTAATGAAATTTATAATGACAGTAGGCACTGACAAAGCTTTAATTCGTCAATTCTGCCTATCAAATAAGTATTTTACATACCAAATAGAATTACTGTTTGATAGACAGCTTTTATTAAAAATAATACAAAAAAAACTATTGCGATTGTATCCGGAATGACACTTGCGGTAGGTAGTACACTTAATAGAAATCGAAATAAATAAATCAAACTACTTATTTATTTAGTACATTTGATTAAACAATTGCAATATGAACTCTCCTACTCTTAAACGAAAATTAAAGTCGTACTCGACTTTAATAGGTTCAAGAGCATTAATGAGTTCGTAAACCGATGCTCAAATTATTTATACGGATATTAATCTTGATTCAACAACCAAGTATTATTTACACCAAAAAGGTATACATCCGTTAATAATAGATTATGATTAATGTGAAAACCATCGCACTTATAGGGTGATGTTTTTTTTATATATTTTTGGTATGAATGAATTCCGAGAAGCTTTATTAATTGCAATCACAACACCCATTTATGCCATTGTAATTGGTGCTGAAATTTTATTCAGTTATTACCACCATAAAAATTACTATTCCGTTAAAGGAACGCTTTCAAATATTTATCTAACTTCTTTAAATTTAGGATTGGATATATTAGTTAGAGGAATTTGTTTACTTGTACTAAATTATTTTTATCAATTTAAATTCGTTGAACTACACAATCGATATGTATATTGGGGAGTACTACTAATAGGGCAGGATTTTATGTTTTATTGGTTACATCGTGTGGATCATTATTGTCGGATGTTTTGGGCTATTCATGTGACACATCATTCATCCGAAGAATTTAATTTAACAGTTGGTTTCCGTTCTTCTGTTTTTCAACCACTCTATCGTTTCATTTATTTTATTCCTCTTGCATTATTAGGTTTTAGAGGAATAGACATTATGTTTATTTATTCTGCTACTCAAATTTATGGCATTCTCATTCATACAAAAACCGTTGACAAGCTTGGATTTTTAGAATACTTCCTAAGCACTCCATCCCATCATCGTGTACACCATGCAAGCAATGTAAGGTATCTCGATAAAAATATGGGGATGCTACTTATCATTTGGGATAGGCTCTTTGGTACTTTTGTAGCGGAAGATGAAAACGAAAAAATTATATACGGACTAACAGAAAATATTAAAACGTATCACCCATTAAAAATAATTTTTCATGAGTGGATAAGCATCGGAAAAGACCTAAAAAAATCATCATCCATAAAATCAAAAATTATGTATGTATTCGGTCCGCCCGGATGGAGCCACGATGGCAGTAAAAAAACCGCTCGTCAATTACGAAATGAATTAAAAAATAATTCACCCACATAAAAATTGTTTGAAACCAAACTCTTCTATATTAAAGTTTTTAAAAAGTAGAAAAGGAATACTTACAATTATTTTTTTAGGTTTAGTAATATGGTACTGCCTCTGTTTACCTTCTCCCCTATTCAAAAACAAGACAAGTACTGTTTTGGAAGACAGCAATGGAAATTTATTATCCGCAAAAATTGCAGACGATGGACAATGGCGATTTCCGTTAAATAAGAAAGTTCCGCAAAAATTTATTGACTGCATTGTTCAATTTGAAGACAAAGGATTTTACACACATTTGGGAGTAAGTCCTTCAGCTATAGCTAGAGCAACCAAACAAAATATAAAAAAGAAACGTACCATCAGTGGAGGTAGCACTATCACTATGCAAGTAATTCGCATGTCAAGAAAAGGGCAAAAGCGAACTTTTTTCGAAAAATTTATCGAAATTATTTTAGCAACAAGGCTAGAATTCAGTTATTCAAAAAAAGAAATACTGGCATTATATTCTTCCAATGCACCATTTGGAAGCAATGTAGTAGGAATTGATGCTGCATCTTGGAGATATTTTGGGCGAGAACCTTCAACATTATCTTGGGCCGAAGCAGCAACTTTAGCAGTTTTACCAAATGCTCCTAGTTTAATATATCCTGGAAAAAATCAAGAACGATTATTAAAAAAACGCAATCGATTATTAGACCAACTATTTGTTACAAAAAAAATTGACAAAGAAACATGTGAATTAAGTAAGCAAGAGCCTTTACCGGGTAAGCCACATTCTATTCCACAAATTGCTCCCCACCTACTACAACGAGCTGCACAAGAACAATTTTCGGGACAACGAATATATTCTACAATAGATGGACATTTACAGGAACGAGTAAACACAATTATTGAAAATCATCACAAAATTTTAAAAGGAAATGAAATTCACAATGCATGTGCAATAGTTATAGATGTAAATACCGGAAATGTTTTGGCTTATGTTGGAAACACTAACAATGAGGGAAAGCCTGAATACGAAAGCGATGTAGATGTGATAAACGCTCCACGAAGTACCGGAAGTATTTTAAAACCATTTTTATTTGCAAGTATGCTGAATGATGGCGAACTTTTATCTTCTACCCTTATTCCTGATATTCCAACACAAATTGCCGGTTACGCTCCGCAAAATTACAATCAAACATTTGATGGTGCTGTTCCTGCCAAACGAGCATTGGCAAGAAGTTTAAATATTCCTGCTGTAAGAATGTTGCAAAATTATGGAATCGAAAAATTTAATTACAACTTAAAAAAAATGGGAATGACTACCCTTACATACGCTCCCGATCATTATGGGTTATCTGTAATACTTGGTGGAGCCGAAGGAAAACTTTGGGACATAACAGGAATGTATGCAAGCATGGCAAGAACATTAAATCATTATACATCCTATAATGGAAAATATGATAGAACTGATTTTCATCCCCCATACTATATAAATCAACAAGAAAAAAGCCCTGAATTGGAGAATACTTCAATACTTGATGCGGCATCCATTTATTTTACGTTTGAAGCAATGGTTGAAGTATCTCGTCCGGATGAAGATGCCAGCTGGAAACAATATACATCCGCTGCAAAAATTGCTTGGAAAACAGGAACAAGTTTTGGATTCAGAGATGGTTGGGCAATTGGGATCACACCAAAATATGTAGTAGGTGTTTGGGTCGGGAACGCTGATGGAGAAGGTCGCCCAGGTTTAGTAGGAATACAAACAGCAGCTCCAATTCTATTTGATATTTTTAGCGTATTACCTCAAAGTAAATGGTTTACTCCTCCTTACGATGAAATGGAAAAAATAAAAATATGTAAACAAAGTGGATGCAGAGCAACTGATATATGTGAACCAGTGGATAGTGTTTGGATTCAAAAAAATGGATTAAGAACAGAGCCCTGCAAATATCATCGCTTGATTCATTTGGATGCTAGCGGAACTTATCGAGTAAATAGTAATTGTGAAGATGTAAGTAAAATGAAACATGTAAGTTGGTTTGTTTTACCTCCAGCAATGGAATGGTATTACAAATCAAAAAACTCTACTTACAAAGAACTGCCACCTTTACGGAGCGATTGTGAAACAACAGGATTGAGCGGGATGGAAATTATTTATCCAAAACAATTTAGTAAAATATATGTCCCGGTTGAAATTGATGGAACAATAGGGAAAACTATTTTTCAGGTAGCACATCGAAAAGCAAACACAATTATATATTGGCATTTAGATGGTGTGTATATTGGCTCTACTCAAAGTATTCATCAGATGGGATTAGCTCCTGATGAAGGAGTTCATACACTTACCTTAGTGGATGAAAAAGGTGAATCCATTATTCAACAATTTGAAATTGTTAGTAAGAAAAAATAAAAAAATTATAATCGCTTCTTCAAAACTTTTCTTAAATCAAAACGATGCCCATAATAAAAACGGAAACATCCATTTTTATAATTCAGTGATGATTTTTTATCATTATCTACAAAATAATTCGTGTTGGTCCATGAAATACCAATAAAATAATGTTTTTTATTATACCCAATTGAAAAACGCGATTGTAAAACAGCTCCAATGGCTGTATTTGAATGTGTTTGCTGATTAAAAGCATTGGTAGAATAATATTGCTGAACGGCTAATCCGGGAAGTGTATACAAATTCACAAACCAATTTCTTCCAAAAATAAGTGTATAAGTATAACCGCAAGAAATTCCCCAAGTAATACTGCCGGCACTTTTAAATTGTACTTCTTTATTAAAATTATTTTTTAATGAATCGGGGAAAATAAGTGAATCGGCATTTATCGCATATAAAGAAGCAAATGTCCCTAACAACAATGACCCTGCACTTTTTCTCTGCTTTTGTGTCAGATTGTAAGGAGCGGAACTAGAAAAACGTTTGTTATTAAAAACATAAACTAACTCAGCTCCAATATTTGTATTTTTTATATCAGGACGATATAAATATTCATAGGTAAAAGTGGTGTCATTTGGAACTGGAATTTTATATGTAGTCGTTGTATGATAGCCTTGATTATATCTATAAAAAACATCGTAAATAAAGCGTCTGCCATTAGCATTGGTTGCAAAAGATATTTGTTTTGATTTACCAAATTTATAATCATCGTTATTTAGTCCGGGAGGATTGTATTGAAACTCAAATCCAATTCCTTTAAAACTCATACCAATGCCCATGTTTGCATTGGTGTTAATACTATATTCCAATTTATTTTGAGTAGCATTATCAGTAATACTGAATTTATTTGTACGAACAACACAAATCAATTTGGCATTTAACCAATCGCGATAACTTTCAATATATGAAGTATCTATTTTTTGATAAATATGCAAAGTATCATCCTTTCGATGTCTGCCATCAGCAAATGACGTTATTGAAAAAAATAAAAATGATACGAAAAAAATTATTCTCATTTAAATTAATGTGCTTTTATAGGAAATGTATACATGGTATTCATTTTAATGATTGTACCATTTTGTACACCCGGACTAAATTTTAACGTTTGAATCAATCGTTTTACTTCTTCATCCACACCATAACCAACACCACTAATGATAATTGCATTTATTACGGTGCTATCTGCTTTTACATCAAAGCTAATAGTAACTTCACCTTGAATATATTTCTTCTTCGATTCTTCAGAATACTTTACATTCATCAAAACATAAGTATACAAAGCGTTATCTCCTTTGGGGAATGATGGTTCGGTGTTAGTGATTACTTTTATGTTTTGCTTATCTGTTTGTCCAATAGAAGTCATTGAAAAAATTAGAAATAAAAAAAATAAGGTTTGTTGTTTCATTTTAAAAAAATTTAGGTGCTGTAACACTAATTTACAATTTATTTCCATAAGTATTTTTAATAAAAACAGTGTTTGATGTAAGCCAAACAAAAACGTCCCGCATTTTGCGAGACGCTTTTTTAAAAGAATAAAAAAGGGCTATTTTGCTTTCACAATTTTTTTAGTTTCAACAACAATACCTTCTCTGTAAGTACGAATGAAATAAACTCCGGCAATTAAATCAGAAAGATCTATTTCTATTTTATTTTCTGCTGAAGGCAATTCAACTGTTTTTACTTTTTCACCAACAATATTGAACAAGTCAATTGACTCAATTGCATTGTATTTAAGCGTTAGTTTGTCTTTGAAAGGATTTGGATAAGCAGTAGTAATTAAATCAACCGTTGGTGTAACAACTCCGGCAGTACCTGCAGCATTTATTGTTCCGGCCATACCTGCTCCGTGAATAGAACAGATGTAAGCATAAGCACCTGCTACAGTAACTCCGTATTTATAAACTTGACCAACAGTGGACATTGTTCCTGAACTAATGGGAGCAGCACCTCCGGGGACAGATGTGCTAGTGGCAGTATGAACACCTGCAGCCAAAACAAACCGAATGGTATCGCCAACATTACATGTAACAGCAGATGGATTAAAAGTATTTGCCGGAGCTAATGAAGCATTAACTCCCACACCTACATTAACCGTAGCTGCACTAGCATTTATGCTAAATAGAGTTAAAACTGAAGCGCAAATTAAAGAGTAAATTTTTTTCATAGGGGTTTAGTTTAATGGTTTGTATACATATCAAATTTACAAAAAAAATCATAAAAACAAAATTTACCCAATAATTTGCTCCAAAATACCTAAAGACTTAAGCTCCCCGAATGATGAAATATGAAACTGATAGTACAAAATTAAAGCCTGCAAAAGCATTTTTCGTTGAATTATATCAATTTTGAGTTCTTGTAGACATTCAAAATTTGAATTCAATAAGTTATCCAACAATTGAGCAATTGGAGGTTTTAAATAGTTGTTATGACTGGGAGCATGAGAAATAAAATTTCCTTCATTTAAATCAAAATAGTTTGTAGTATCAGAAAAATTTCCTTGAGGATAAAAACCTAAAAATTTACTTAGCTGTAGTAAAAAGTACAAATGGAAATTTGAACAATTTTCTGTTTTAAGGTCTAAAATTAAAAATGAATTTTTTATGTAGGAAAATAAATCTTCATCGGGATGCTCTTCTTTTAAAGTTTTATATAATATTTCATTTAAAAAAATAGCGATTGAACTTTTAATAATATTATAAGGCAAAGTTGAATATGGATGCTGGATATTAATTTCTGAAACACGTTGTAAACTTGTTTTTTCTGAATTGGAAACAACTAATTCAACCAATGCCATTGGTTGAAAGAGGGTAGCTTTTGTTTTTGATTTTTTGCTCCTTACACCATTAATCATATACGATTGGAGACCAAATTTTTCGGTATAAATCTTAGCAATTAAGCTGGAGTCGGAATAATTAGTTGTATGAAGTATTATACCACTCGTTTTATGAAGCATTGAATTAGCAGTGTCAGCGAAATAAAAAAACTAATTTATGACTAATATTTTTGTAACCGTTTTTTGCGAACCATCTTCACTGGTACAAAACACAATATATACACCGGAACTAACACGTTCATCTTTAAAATTTTTACCATACCAAATTGCTTGTCCACCTTCCGATTTTGTTTCATAAACCAGGCTACCACTTATATCTGTAATTTTTAATGTCGAATTTTTCATTAATCCTTTTATGGCAATTGGTCCTTCATAATCATGCCTAACCGGATTTGGAAATGCGTATACATCGGTAAATGCATCAAACGATTCGGTTGAAGTTCCTCTGTATGAAATTATTCCTTTTGATGTTCCAAAATATACTTCACCCGTTTTATGGTTAATTGCAATACTCTTTACGTTATTGCTAAAAAGCGGACTATTAGATTCATCAAAGTGTTTTAGTTGAGTAGTGCCATCCGCCGACATTAAAAACACTCCGGATTTAGCTGTCCCAATCCATTTACGATTTGCATCATCTACAGCAATGGAAAATACATTTTCAGTTTCAAGCAATATTTGAACATGTCCATCCTGCTCTAATAAAATTTGTTGAGCATCAAAATTGGAACCTGTAAAAACATTTTCGGGGGAATAAAAAACAGCAACTCCTTTGTCTGTGCCCACCCAAATTTCACCATCTAAATCTTTGGTCAAACAAAATGTTGTATTACTAGGTAATCCACCATTACCAGTAGCTATTGTTAGTTTTTTAGCATTTGTCCCTAAGCTTGGTGTCTCTGTTGTATTTCCTTTGTATACTAATATTCCTCCAGTATTATTTGATATTGCAACCCACTTTTGATCCAATTTGTCAATCACTATTTGCTCGAGACCGGCTATTCCAATAATGGGAGAGAAATTTAATGAGTACCAACTTCCACTCGGAGTTTTATATGAAAGAGAATTCGTAACTCCTGAATTGGTAACCCACAAATTATTTCCCTCATCCATCGCTAATCCATACGTCCAAACCGGATTAAAACCAGGGAAAGGCAATCCTGACAAAGAGCTGTTAGTAGTATTGTATAATTTTACCGGTGTTCCATCATATAATTCCAAAACGCCCTGCCCCCAAGTTGAAGCATAAACAATTTTTGAATTATTAGGGTCAACAATCACATTCATAAAGTCACGTATAGAATCCATAGAAACAGTAGCCGAAGCTGTTTTTATATTGTTCCACTGTTCATCTTTAAATTGATACAATCCGTCACTAATATTTTTTGCATATCCTCCGGGAGCAACCCACAATTGATTGTCGGATACACACATATTAATTGTTTGTTCAGTAGATGGTCCATTTGGATATCGGTAATTATATCCATCTGTTCCATAAGACACTAAACTATATTTACTGTCTGCAAACCACATTGTTCCTGTGTTATCTTGAACAGCAGCCTTAGCTCTTGTTGCATCTGCAAAATATCCCGAATAATAGCCTGTGCCAGTCAAAGTTGAATTAAATGTAAATACAGCTCCTTCGGTAACAAAAATCAATTGATTGTTATTATTTCTTAATTCATAAGATATATAACCGCTTCCACTTGGCGAAAATCCGGCTGGAATAAAATGCGTCCACGAAGTTCCATCAAAAACAAACACGGAATCCTCTAAATAAGCATTTGTCATTATATTTTTAGAATAGTTTGTATAAATCTTTCCGTAAAAAGAAGTTATCGTATTGTAAACACCTGTTGGTAAAACAATACCGGTTCCAATATTATTTATTAAAGTCCATGAAGTATAATTTGCTAAGTTGGGATTACTCAACAATGCTCTATAAATACCCGCATCGGTTGCTACAAACAAATAAGTGCCATCAGAAGTAATATCTCTAACGTTTATGGTTCCACCAAGAGTTCCAATATAATACGTATCTTTTATTTCATTGCGGTCGGTATCTAAAACAACTATTCCAAAACCACAAGATATGTAGGCATATTGATTAATAAAATAAATGTTGTTAATTGATTTATTTCCTATAATTGGCTTTCGTTTAATATCAGAAATATTTATGATAACGCTCTCTTCAATAATATCAATATTGGAATTTTTATATGCAATTAAAAATTTTCTATTATATGAATTATAACTTACCACAACACCCTCTATATCGGACAAGCCATTTACTTTGGACATGCGAGTCATGGAATTGTCTGCTTTTCGAAAAGAAAAAATACCACTGGTAGTAACACAATATACTAAACCATTTCCTTCTGCTACAGAAACAGCATTTTTATAAGTAAGGTGCTCTTGCCAGGCCCCAATAGGGATTTGCTGAGCAAAAATGAACGTAATGAGAAATAGGAAAGAGAAGAGTAAAATATTTTTTTTCATTCTAGATAAATACAATTAATGCAGTATGTAAACATAAAAGTAGGACTTTTATTGTATCGTTTCTAATAAAGATGTTGGGAAATTGTTAATACCTTTGCAACTATGGTTTTATAGTTGCAAGACATTATTCGCAGTTATATAGCAAAAATTGGCTTCGTAGCTCAACTGGATAGAGTGTCGGTTTCCGGTACCGAAGGTTATGGGTTCGACTCCCTTCGAGGTCACTTAGAGGGAAGAAAATTGCAAAATCAATTTTCTTCCCTTCTTTTTTGTCCGTTGTAACAATCCATATAAAAGCTAAAGCATCTTACAAAAAGGTGAAATCAACAATACAAACATTGTTATAATCGTTTTCAACCTTTACATTTACAAAAAAATTATTCTAACATTATGAAAAAAATATTTTTAGCATTTGTACTTTTACTAGTTGCTACAACAGGCTTTGCAAAAAAAGATAAGAAACCAAAAATGGAACCGGGCTTGTATGCCGAAATAACCACCAATAAAGGAGTTATTTTAGTTGCCTTAGAATATGTAAAAACGCCATTAACTGTTGCTAACTTTGTTGGTTTGGCAGAAGGGAAAATAACAAACACAGCCAAAAAAGTCGGTGTTCCTTTTTATGATAGTTTGAAATTTCACAGAGTTATTCCTAATTTCATGATTCAAGGTGGAGACCCGCTTGGCAATGGAACTGGAGGACCCGGTTATAAATTTAAAGATGAATGTTTATCTGAATTAAAATTCACTGGTCCGGGAATATTAGCAATGGCAAATGCTGGTCCGGGAACAAACGGTTCGCAATTTTTTATTACCCATTTAGCAACAGCTTGGTTGGATATGCACCACACTATTTTTGGACATGTGGTAACAGGACAAGATGTTGTAAATTCAATTGTTCAAGGCGACATGATTATTAAAGTAAAAATCATCCGGAAAGGGAAAGCAGCAAAAAAATTCAAAGCAGATAAAGTTTTTGCAGAGTTAAATAAGTAACAAATTTATCGAATTTATAATTTATACGATATGAAAAAAGTCATTCTATCAATCATTGTAATTGCATTAATTACAATGGCATTCAAACCAAAAGTAGGAGTTATTGGAACCATGTTTCCTGAAATGATTTGTGAAAATTACGATGGCAAAGCGGTTAATATTCCTACCGATATAAAAGGGAAATATTCCTTGCTGGCAATAGCCTTTAGTACTGCTGCGGAAACCGATTTAAAAACCTGGATCAATCCGATTTACAATAAATTTATTGGAAAAGTAGATGCCTCAAAAGCAGATGTATTTGATGTGAATGTAGAGTATGATGTGAATTTGTATTTTATCCCAATGTTTACCGGATTCAATAAATTAGCCAGTAGCAATTCAAAAGACAAAATAAAATCGAAAACCGACAAAGAACTTTATCCTTATTTATTATTTTATGACGGAGGAAAAACCTACAAAGATGAATTGGATTTCAAAAAACGTGACATTCCATACTTTTTTGTATTGGATAAAACCGGAAAAGTTGTGTATACAACTTCCGGAAAGTATGACGATAACAAAATGGAGAAGATCCTTGATGTCATTGAGGAAAATTAAGGAAAAACTAATTTCT
>JAYVZC010000028.1:0-2292 GCA_043783695.1 Bacteroidota bacterium | reverse complement strand
GCTGCTGTTAAATTTGGAACTAAATACAATGCAACCGCAGGGGTTGATGCCTCGCAATTACTTTTTAACGGTGAATATTTTTTAGGACTAAAAGGGGCGAAAGTCTTTTTAGAAATTTCTTCTAAATCAACACAGCGGACAAAAATTGAAACATCTGCCATGGTTTCCAAAGCTTATTATACTGTTTTGGTAAACGAAGAAAGAATAAAATTAATGGATGCGACAATTGTTCGAATCAAAAAAACACTTGATGATACCAAAGTATTACTTGACAATGGCTTTGTTGAAAAAATTGATTATGATAGATTAACGGTTACCTATAATAATTTATTGGTAGAACAGGAAAAAATTCAAAGATTATTGTCACTGGGTTCTTACTTATTAAAATATCAAATGGGCATGGACATCAATGCAAATTTTATTTTAACAGATAAGTTGGCAGATGTAAAATTAGATATCTCTACTACTGTTTCTGCACAAAAATTTGATTATGAAAAGAGAATTGAATATGGACTATTTACAACACAATATAAGCTAGCTAAGCTTGATATAAAGCGTCAACGCTTTTCGTATTTACCAACGGCATTTGCCTATGGAAGTTTTAGTGGAGGAGCGCAACGTAATGAATTTGATGTTTTTGACACTAATAAAAAATGGTATCCTACAAGTGTTATAGGAGCAAAAGTAACGATGCCAATTTTTAGCGGATTTCAGCGTCATGCAAAAAATCAGCAAGCACAATTATCTCTTTTAAAAGCAGAAAACAATATAGAGTTCATTAAAGCATCAATTGATCTGGAATTGGCTTCTGCAACAACCATTTTAAAAAATGCTTCTTCTTCTCTTGAAAATCAAAAAAAGAATATTGCCATTGCTGAAGAAGTGGTTCGAGTTTCCAAATTAAAATTTGAACAAGGTGTTGGCTCAAATCTAGAAATGATTACAGCTGAAACCAGCTTAAAGGAAGCTCAGACAAATTATTTTAACGCATTGTTTGATGCACTTATAGCAAAAATAGATTTTGACAAAGCAAACGGAAACTTGAAATAGTTGGGAGTTTGGAGTCGGGAGTTCGGAGTATTGTTTAGAAAAATAAATAATAATAAAAGTGGAATTTATTCCCTTCTAGAGAGGGGCAGGGGTGTGTAGCAAATGTCAATCAAAAAATCAAAACATAATAACAAATCATAGTATGAAAAAATTATTATTAATACCAAGCCTTACTTTACTATTAATAGCTTGTGGTTCGGGGGGGGATAAAAAAATGCAGCTCGAAGATTTGAAAAAGCAGGAAGCTGATATCAAATCAAAAATTGCAGCTATAGAGGATGAATTAGCAGTAAAAGATACTACACCTAAAGGCTTGGCGGTTTCTATTTTGATTTTAAAATCTGAAATATTTAAAAACTATATTGATATTCAAGGTCGTGTTGATGCAGATGAAAATGTTTCATTGAGTTCTGAAATGCCCGGAACAATTACAAAAATAAATGTGAAAGTCGGTGATGAAGTTAACGTAGGTCAAGTATTAGCAGAAACGGATGCTCGTGCTATTAACCAGCAAATTGACGATCTGCAAACCAACACCGATCTTGTAAATCAAATTTATGATAAACAAAAAAATCTATGGGATCAGAAAATTGGAACGGAAGTTCAATTTCTTCAAGCAAAAACAAATAAGGAAAGCATGATAAAAAAAATGTTGGCTTTGCAGGAACAATTAAAAATGTCGAAAATTATTTCTCCTATCAGCGGAACAATAGATGCGGTAGACGTGAAACTGGGTCAGGCTGTTGCCCCTGGAGTTCCTGCGATTCGTGTAATTAACTTTTCAAATTTAAAAGTAAAAGCAGATGTTTCAGAAAGCTATGCCTCAAAAATTAAAAAAGGAGCAGAAGTAATTGTTCATTTTCCTGATATGAATGATACACTCATTGCAAAAGTAAATTTTGTTTCGCGTGCAATTAATAATTCAAGCCGAACATTTAATGTTGAGGTGCTATTAGATGATAAAAAGGAATATCACCCAAACATGGTGGCAAGATTAAATATAAATGATTACCGATCTGAGAAGCCGGTTATCGCAATTCCGGTTAGAACAATTCAAAAGGATGAGAACAATGAGCACTTTGTTTATGTTGCCGATGGCGACAAAGCAAAAAAGAAAATTGTAAAATTAGGGAAAGAGTATAATGGCAAGGCAGAAATAATTGAAGGCTTGAAAGAGGGAGATATTCTGGTTACGCTAGGATATGATATTGTTAATGAGGGAGATTTAATAGCATATAAAAA
>JAYVZC010000027.1:0-5513 GCA_043783695.1 Bacteroidota bacterium | reverse complement strand
GTGTTTGGGGTGATCCAATTGTTTTTACGGACACCACAGGTGATTTTTATTATTCGCATTTATCAAATCCTCCTTCTGGCGGAAGTTGGGTAGATAGAATTGTTTTTACAAAATCTACTGATGGAGGAGCTACTTGGTGGCCTAATGGAACTTATACAGGATTGAATGGAACTAAGGTGCAAGATAAAGAAGGAATTGTAGTGAATCCCATTACAAACGAAATTTATGTTACTTGGACGCAGTTTGATGCTTACGGAAGTTCAGCACCAAGTGATTCTTCAATTATTTTATTTTCAAAATCAAATGATGGCGGTTTAACATGGAGTACACCAATAAGAATAAGTAAAGATGCCGGTGATTGTGTAGATAGTGATAATACAATGGAAGGTGCTGTTCCATGTGTTGGTCCTGCAGGGGAAATTTATGTTGTTTGGACTGGTCCAAATGGACTTGTGTTTAATAAAAGTATAGATGATGGTGTAACATGGATGGTACAAGAAACAGCTGTAACCTCAATGCCTGGTGGTTGGGATTATAACATTGCAGGTTTGCAACGTTGCAACGGATTGCCTCAAACAATTTGTGATAGAAGTGGCGGAGTAAATAATGGAACCATTTATGTAAACTGGACAGATCAAAGAAATGGAACTACTGATACAGATGTTTGGTTCCTGAAATCAACAGATGGCGGAACAACTTGGTCAACCCCTGTCCGAGTGAATGATGATGTTGCAGGTCGCCAACAATTTTTAACTTGGATGGATGTGGATAAAGTTACTGGAAATATTTATTGTGTTTTTTATGATAGAAGAAATTTTTCTCCAACTAGCCAGCAAACCGATGTTTACTTGGCAAAATCCATTGACGGTGGAAATACGTTTTCGAATTATAAAATTAATCAAACAAGTTTTATTCCCAGCCCAACTGTTTTTTTTGGCGATTATACCGGCATCTCTGTTTACAATAATATAGTTCGCCCTATTTGGATGGCTTATAGTTCTTCCACTTTAAGTGTATGGACAGCCTTAATTGATGGCTCAGCAATGGGTATGGATGAATCACAATTAAATGCATATTCACCTGTTAATCTAGAACAAAATTACCCCAATCCATTTTCTCAAACTACTTGGATCAAATTTCAATTAAAAAAATCGGCTCATGTTAATTTGGAAATATTTGATGTTTTTGGAAAAAAAGTAGCTACACTTTATAAGAATGAAGAATTTCACGAAGGCAATTACGATTATATCTTCAATGCAACTGCCTACAATTTAAAAGCAGGAATTTATTACTATTCTATTTCTAGTGATGAATATACTCTTACCCACAAAATGATTGTATATTAATGAGGGCATTCCTTTTATCATTTATAATTTTTATTTCTGCAACAAGTTTCGCTTGTCAATGTAAAACATTCATTCCAATCACCAAGGAGCTTTGTAAAGAGTATGATGTGGTTTTTTTGGGAAAGATAGATTCAGTTAGTATTTGCAATCAAAGAGGTTTTTCTATCGCCTACTTTACTATTGCCGAATTATACAAAGGAAACGTAAAAAAACAAGTGGAAATAAATTTTGATTGCAATACTGAATGTATGATGAGTTTTGCTGAAGGAGAAGAATGGCTTATTTATTCTGTATATGAAAAATTTAACCATTTGAACGCTTCTTTATGCGGGCATAGTCGCAAAAAATTTGCTGATGAAATGTTGGACATTTATTCAGCAAATGCCCAAAGAACTTTTGATAAGGAAATTTTTTTTTTAAAAGCAACACTTGGAGCTCAAAATTTTATTCAAGAAAATAATTTGAATAAACAACAGGATCAAGTTGGTCCGCATAACGAACAACCAAGTGCTTGGGGTAAATTGACATTATTGTTGGTTTCACTTTTTGTAATGGGGATAGTATATTACTTTACGAGAAAAAAATAAAAAATTAAACACATAAAAACATAGTTTAGCTGTGTTTGTTTTTAATTGCTAATATACAGAAAACCTTAACCTATGTGCCTATGTGTTTAAATGTACACAGCACATTAAAACTAAAGCACTATGCAGCATTTTAAATCACATCCTTGGCATGGAATCTCCATAGGAGAAAATGTTCCACAAGTTGTAACAGCATTCATTGAAATTGTTCCAACAGACACTGTGAAATACGAAATAGATAAAGAAACAGGTTATTTGAAAATTGACCGACCACAAAAATTCTCGAATGTAGTTCCAACATTGTATGGATTTATTCCACAAACCTATTGTGATGCAAAAGTGGCTGAATTCGCTGCTTTAAAGTCTGGAAGAGTTGTTACAAAAGGTGATGGCGATCCATTGGATATTTGTGTGTTGAGTGAAAAAACAATAACACACGGAGACATTATTTTACAAGCCATTCCAATTGGAGGCTTCCGTTTGATTGATAAAGGTGAAGCGGATGATAAAATAATTGCAGTGATGAAAGCGGATGAAGTATTTGAAGGCTGGAAAGATATTACAGATTGTACCGAAGCGGTTATTGATAGGTTAAAACATTATTTTTTGACCTACAAAAATATTCCAGGGGTAGCAAAACCAACTTGTGAAATTACTCATATTTACGGAAGAGAAGAAGCATACGAAGTTATTAATAGAAGCAGAGAAGATTATAAAAATAAGTTTTTGAAGTAATGTTTTAATAGAAAGGGCTTACCATTGTCTTATGATGGAAAATTTCAATTATACCAATTGTTATTATTAAAGAGTCGAAAGGATATTTTATAATACGATTGTTGCCCGAAATTACAGCCGTTTGTCAATTAATAGAGATAAAAATTTGATTTAGTACTTATTGTTGTATATTTGTTACAGTATTAATTAATAATTTTTAAATTTAATGAAAACAGGTACAGTAAAATTTTTCAATGTTTCGAAAGGATTTGGTTTTATCACAGTAGATGATACAAACCAAGAATTGTTTGTTCACGTTACAGGTTTAGTTGACCAAATTCGTGATGGCGACAAAGTAACTTTTGACGAACAAGAAGGTAAAAAAGGTTTAAATGCAGTGAATGTGAAAAAAGCATAATTGTAAAAAGACTCCTTTAACAAAAAGCCATCCGTTTATTCGAGTGGCTTTTTTTATGACTTTTTCGATTTTGAAATCATACACAAATTTGCAAAATTTTGACCCGCTTTTTCGATTTCTCGCCTATTTCACCACCTCTTTTTAGGTCTTTTTAATGAAGTTAACATTTGTAGCGAGGTTTAAGGAACTAATAAATACGGGGCTTTGAAGTCATTTTCTTTCCAAAATACTAGTAAAATCAAAATAATTTAATTATTCCCATTTATTTAGTGTATCTTTGCACTAATTATTAATCAAAACATTATTATCAAAAATGAAAAATGGAATTGTAAAATTTTTTAATGAAACAAAAGGATTTGGATTCATTAAAGCAAATGACTCAGGTGAAGAATTTTTTGTTCACGTGTCAGGCCTAAAAGAAGAAATCCGTCAGAATGACGAAGTTCTTTTTGAAGTACAAGAAGGCAAAAAAGGTTTAAATGCTGTAAACGTAAGATTAGCATAATTATAATCATCTATAATTTACCTAAAAGTCCCATTTTTCTCTGAAAAATGGGACTTTTTCGTTTTTAAAATGTCTCAAATACTCAGAAAATTCTTATTTTTGTATCCCTTTTAAAAGGAGCACAAACAAATATCCATTAAATATAAAATTACAATGAACATTATTCAAGAAAACATTGACGAATTAAATGCAGTATTAAAAGTGAAAGTGGTGGCAAACGATTATTTGCCTAAAGTGGAAACTGCTTTAAAAGATTATCAGAAAAAAGCTTCTATTCCAGGATTCCGCCCAGGTAAAGTGCCAACAGGCATGATTAAAAAAATGTACGGTAAATCCATTATGGTGGACGAAATCAATAAATTATTGACCGATTCACTATATAATTATTTACACGAAAATAAAATTGAAGTTTTAGGTAATCCACTGCCTAAAGCAGATGGTATTATTGATTGGGATAACCAGCAAGAGTTCGAATTTTTATATGAAATGGGATTAGCTCCTAAATTTAATGTTGACCTCTCTCCGAAAGATAAATTTACTTACGAAACAGTAAAAATTGATGAAGAGTTAGTAAATAAATATGTTTCAGATATCGCAAAACGATACGGAAAGGTAGAAAAGATGGACATTTCCAGTGAAGCAGATTTGTTAAATGGTGATTTTGTTGAATTGGATTCAAACGGGGAAATTTTAGCTGGAGGGATTTTTAAAACAGGTTCTATTTTCCTTGATAGAGTGAAGGATGAATCAACTAAAAAAGCCTTAATAGGATTAAAAAAGGATGATAAAGTAGTTGTGGATGCTCAGAAGCTAGCTGATAATGCAATTGATCTTGCCGCGTTGTTAGGCATCGATAAAGAAATAGCAGAAACTTTAAATTCTAAATTACAATTCACTGTTAAAGGAGTTAGCCGTTTAGCTGCTGCTGAGATCAATGAAGAATTTTTTAATAAGATCTATGGTGAAGGAAATGTAACTACCGAAGAAGAATTCAGAGCAAAAATTAAAGATGAATTGGCAAGTATGTTTGTTAATGACAGCGAACGTAAATTCTATAACGATGTAGTAGAACACTTAATGAATAAAGTGAACTTTAATTTACCAACCGAATTCTTAAAAAGATGGATAGTTGCTGCAAATGACAAACCGGTTACTTTTGAGCAGGTTGATTCTGAATTCGAGAATTATTCAAAAGGCTTGAAATGGCAATTGATTGAGAACAAGATCATCAAGGAAAATAACCTTGAAGTAACAAAAGAAGAAGTTGTAGAACATACAAAAGAATTGATCCTTCAGCAATTTGCTCAAATGGGTCAAGGCCCGATGGAAAATGAAGAATTAGAGAAAACAGCTCAACGTGTGCTTTCTAATCAAGAAGAAGCTAAGAAATTGTATGAGAAATTATACGGACAAAAAGTAATGACCTTGTTTAAAAGCAAATTTACTTTGGAAAATAAAGAAGTGGCTTATGACGATTTCTTTAAAAAATCTTAAGCTATCAATAAGACACTAAAACTTTTAGGTCTGCAATTTGTTTGTACATTAGTAACAGTATTTTTAATTATCATAATTTAAACTCATAACTTTAAACACATGTTTGATAACAACGAATTCAGAAAATATGCTGTAAAGCACAAAGGAATCAGTGGACATACATTTGATTCATACACAAAACATAGTATTTCAAATGTAACACCCTACATTATTGAAGAGCGTCAATTAAACGTAACTCAAATGGACGTGTTCTCACGTTTGATGATGGATCGTGTTATCTTTTTAGGAACAGGTATCGATGATCAAGTGGCTAACATTATTCAAGCTCAGTTATTATTCTTACAATCGGTGGATGCTAAAAAAGATATTCAAATTTATTTGAACAGTCCGGGTGGCTCTGTTTATGCTGGTTTAGGGATTTATGACACCATGCAATACATTACTCCTGATGT
>JAYVZC010000026.1:0-5535 GCA_043783695.1 Bacteroidota bacterium | reverse complement strand
TAGATTTACTTTGGAAAGGAACTATTTTAATTGAACACAAAAGCCGGGGCAAAGATTTAATAAAGGCTTATCAACAGGCTAAAGATTATTTTCCCGGATTAACAGAAAAAGAACTTCCGCGATATATTCTTGTAAGCGACTTTGATAGATTTAATCTTTATAATCTTGAAAAGAATATTTCAAATGAGTTTAAGCTTACAGCTTTTGTTAACCATGTTAACCTGTTTGGTTTTATTGCAGGTTATGTGCAAAGAACTTATAAAGAACAAGACCCTGTAAATATTGAAGCCGCCGCTTTAATGGGAAAGCTTCATGATAAGCTGGAAGCAATCGGATATACAGGACATGCCTTGGAACTTTATCTCGTTCGCCTTGTGTTTATTTTATTTGCTGATGATACCATTTTTGAAAAAGGAATTTTACAGGATTATATTGACCTGCGAACTAATGAAGATGGTAGCGATCTTGCCAATCATATTGCACAATTATTTGAAGTTCTAAATACTCCAAAAGATAAGCGCTTTAAAAATCTTGATGAAAACCTTGACGCTTTTCCTTATGTAAATGGAAAATTGTTTGAAGAACATTTACCTACAGCAAGCTTTGACAGTGAAATGAGGAAGCTGTTTTTGGAAAGTTGCTTATTGGATTGGGGCAAAATTTCTCCGGCAATTTTTGGTTCACTTTTTCAAAGTGTAATGAACCCTGTGGAAAGAAGAACACTTGGGGCACATTATACAAGTGAAAAAAATATTCTTAAGCTTATTAAGCCTTTATTCTTAGATGAACTTTGGAAAGAATTTGAAGGCATAAAAGACAGCAAGCCGAAACTATCAAAGCTGCATGATAAAATAAGTAAGCTACGATTCCTTGACCCCGCCTGTGGTTGTGGTAACTTTTTAATTATTGCTTACCGTGAATTGCGTTTGCTTGAAATGGAGATTGTAAAAATTTTATTAAAGAACCAAACTGTAACAGACATAGGACATTATTTTCTTTTGGATGTTGACAGGTTTTATGGAATAGAGTATGAAGAATTTCCGGCACAGGTTGCGCAGGTTGCCATGTGGCTTATTGACCATCAGATGAACATGAAGGCAAGCGAAACCTTTGGAGAATATTATGTTCGTTTGCCTTTGCGCAAAAGTGCAACTATTAAACATGGGAATGCTTTGCAAACAGATTGGCAAAGTTTAATTGTTGCGCTACCCTGGGAGAAAGAAGAAGAAAAATTCAATTACATATTTGGCAATCCTCCTTTTAGGGGAAAGAGCTTACAGAATGAAGATCAGAAAAAAGATATGGAATTAATTTTTGCAGGCGTGAATGGTGCAGGTGTGTTGGATTATGTTACTGCTTGGTATATTAAAGCTGCTCAACATATGAAGCAGTATAATGTAATGGAAGATGATACAAAACAAAGTCAATGGCTTACTAAAGCTGCCTTTGTTTCTACAAATTCTATTTCGCAGGGTGAACAGGTAAGTGTTTTATGGAATGAGCTTTTTAATAAGTACAAAATAAAAATCCATTTTGCACATCGTACGTTTAAATGGGGAAACGAAGCAAGATCAAATGCAGCCGTACATGTTGTAATAATTGGCTTTGCCAATTTTGATGTAAGTGAAAAGAAAATTTATGAATACGAAAATATAAAAGCAGAGCCTCATGAATTGAAAGTAAAAAATATAAATCCTTATTTGGTTGAGGGAAAAGATTTGTTTATTCAATCACGAAAAAAACCTATATGTGATATTCCAGAAATTACATATGGTAGTATGGCAAATGATGGAGGACATCTTTTATTGAGTGATGATGAAAAAAGCGAGATGATTTTAAAAGAACCAAAAGCGGCAAAGTTTATACGGCAATTTCTAGGTTCGCAGGAATTTATCAATAAAATATCTAGATGGTGTATTTGGTTGAAAGATGTTCCTCCAAATGAATATTCCGATTGCAAAGCCATTTTACAACGTATTCAACAAGTCAAGGAATATAGGATTAAAAGTACCAGACCAACTACACAAAAACTTGCAAATTATCCTATGCTTTTTGGAGAGATTAGGCAACCCAAAACAGATTATCTTTTAGTTCCGGGTGTATCTTCAGAAAATAGAAATTATATCCCTATCGGCTTTATTTCTAAAGATATTATTGCAAGTGATTTAGCAAGAACGATTCCAAACGCAACTCAATATCTATTTGGCATTCTTACATCAAAGATGCACATGACTTGGGTAAAATATACTTGTGGAAGATTGAAAAGTGATTTTCGATATTCAAATAGTTTAGTTTATAATAACTTTCCTTGGGTAGAAAATCCAAATGAAAAACAAGTTATAGCAGTGGAGCAAGCTGCACAAAATGTTTTAGATGTTAGGCTGAAATTCCCAAATTCTAGTTTAGCTGATTTATATGACCCAAACACAATGCCGCCAGAGTTAGTAAAAGCACATCAGGCACTTGACAAAGCCGTGGATCTGTGCTACCGTCCGCAGCCTTTTATTAATGAAACAAAACGCATAGAATTTTTATTTGAGTTATATGATAAGTACACTGCAGGCTTATTTGTGAAAGAGAAAAAATCTAAAGGTGGTAAACAAAAAAATACGAATTAATAGTAATGGACAATCGAATTCCTAAAATAATTAAAGATTTTATTCAGTCAAAACCTAAAGGCAATGAGGTTAACTTTCTTTCATTTAATGATTGGTTAACCTCAAAAGAAAATAAAAGTGAAGATTGGTTAATCGTTGGTAGAAATCAGAAAAGCGAGTATGCCGATTATTATACAATAAGTTGTTTAATTGAAGCTAATGAGGATTCTCTTAAAGATTTTTTATCAAGCAGCAATTGGTATATTAATACAGAATTTGGGATTCCGAGAAAATATCAAAAACCATATGAAGGCGAAAAGTATGAAGATGGATTAAGAGCAGAATTAAATAATGTAATTTATTACCCTTTTATTTTCAAACGACATTATAGTGGATACATTAAAGGGCATTTCCAAATTATTGAACATTTTTTACTATACTATAATGCTTTTTGGGTAGACGAAAAAAATGAATATCAAGCAACAAATGAAGATGGCGAAATCTCAACAATCGCAAAGTATAAAAAAACAGAGGACGATGAATTATTTGAGGTGGATGTACATTTCTTAAAAGATTATTTGGCAGTTAAAAGTTGTTTTTTAGCAAGATTCCATGACCATAGGAGAAGGTCAAAAGAAGATATTTCTGACCTTCTAAAAAGCAAAGGAGAAACTTATAAACTTTCTAACAGCGATTCCTATTTCGAATTGGATTTACGTGTGGATATACAATATGACGATGTGAAAAGTACATCTCGGCTATTAGGAAAAGATATAATACAGCCCTACGCTTCCCCTAAATCACATGAATGGTCAGAAATAAATGAACACAAGGAATACATTGATTTTATAATTGGAAGAGATACGCACGGAAAAGAAATAAAAAGCAATTGTAATCTTGAAAAACTAAGTAATTATTTTACAGATAAAAGCACTCCACATTATCTTACAGCAGTCTATTTCAAACGAGAGGTTTTGCAAAAGTATTATTCAGAACCGCGAAAATATGTAGTTACAGAATTTAATCTTAGTTATTTAGACTTTTGGTCAATTCCTATTGGTACGACAAAAGAGAATCTTATTCAAGTTTATCTAGGCGATTTAGGAAGGGATTTGCCAGATAATGAGCAATTACATTGGAGACAATTTAATGTTGTTCCTAAAGGAAAAATTTCAGGTCATAGATTTAAAACTGACTTTCTGAATGAATTTGCATCTCCAGAAATCGATGATGCTCCTATATTTCATTTTAAACATGAATTTGAAACTTTGCAAAATGAATTTAAAAAATATTCAGGTGAAGTTCTATTTAAAGATTTAAATAAAAATGATAAACATCTCTTTACAACTTTGCATATTCCTTTAACTGAAGAATGGAAAGAAATTGATGAACAACTACTAGCGTTAGCAAAGATTACAACTGATTCATTTAATAATAAGATTTTAGTACAGCTTGTAGGGAAAAAAATTAACGATGTTGGAACTAATGGGAAACCAATTAAAGGTCTATTAGGCTTGTTTTATGAATTGCTAATAAAGTTATTTCCCAATGAAGAAAATCGAAATTCAATTGTAGAGCCTTTTAATATTGTACAATCCCTGCGGTCTGTTAGCGTTGCTCACAGGAAAAGTGATGAATTTGACAAAGCGCTTTTGAAATATGGATTAAGTAAATTAAGTAATGAACAAAAAATAAAGAAACTAATTATTGAACTTATAAAATCCTTCAAAGCGATAATTTGTCAATTAGCAAAGTAAGAAGATAACATATCGTAAGTTTATTAATTAAAGGATTATAAACTTTCTTAAAATACTATTGTATTAACATCTTAAATGAATGACATTGATAACATAAATCTTTTATCGCAATATTTAAATAGTAGGAATAATTATCCGTTTAATATCATTTCATCTATCCTAGATTTATTTAATTCAATTATTATTGAACAAGTAAATCAATTACATACGAAAGGGGTTAAGATTGACTACTGGCAGCATCCCATGGAAGCTTTATGTTTTAAATTATCATCCCATATCGCAAGTTTTAGAAAATTGCTTGAGAAATCGTCTTTGCCATTTGGTAACAGCACACTTGATATTTTTGATATAAGCTCCATTAACATAATTTGTCGGGCAATTATTGAAAATTACTTAACGCTTTACCATTTTCATTTTGATGCTATAGCAAAAGACCATAAGGAATTTCGCTTTCTTATTTATGCTATATCAGCATTAAAAAATAGGCAGCTCTTTACACCTTCGGCTCATGAAAGTGAAATTCAACACGAAAAAGACAGAATTGAAATAACAAAGTTTGAGAATCATTTAAAAAGTAATAGTTATTTTAAAAGCAGTTCTCTGAAAAATCAAAAAAACTATTTGACAACTAAAAATGCAAGGCAATTGCCATGGATAGACCTATTAGATAATTCAGATTTAAAACCGGAAATGTTTAAGGATACATGGAGACTACAATCAAATTATGCTCATTCAGAATTTTTAAGTGTTCTTCAAATTAGAGATTTTATGAAAAATCCTGCACAACTAAACTCATCAACTTTTGTAATGGCGGAATTAGTTGCAATAATTATTAGTATAACTATTAAAAATGTTGAAGAACTTTTTAGTGAAGCAAAAAAAGTAATTGAATTATTAGACGAAGACACAAAAAATTTATTACAATATTTTTTGTTGGTTGGGACAAAAAATAGTATGCCTGAAAGAAGCAAAGATTAATGAAGTTTTATAAACTAAGACCGAAATTACTTATCTGTTCACAAAGTTTTTGTGGTAATTGATTTATCAACAATGCCTTCGCTCCATCTTCGCTATGGCATCCTTTTCTCCCATACAAAATGCTATCTCCATAAGGATGCACATTCGCTTCAATGCCTTTTGCTCATTCCACTGGCAACTGCATTCAGGCATCCGCTCACAGA
>JAYVZC010000025.1:0-2304 GCA_043783695.1 Bacteroidota bacterium | reverse complement strand
TGCCGGATTCTATTGGTTTGCGCAATATTTCAGTCCTTATGAATTTTTCAAAAAATTACAAGAAAAATTTGTTGTGGGCCATCTTACTAGAATAGGTAAGACCTCTCGGTATTTTTACCCGTATAACGATAAACAAATTGATATTACAGAAAATGATGCATCGACCCCCTTATTACTGTTTATGGGCGATGACCCTGTGCCTAAGTGCACACGAGAAGAAAATAAAATGGATACTTGGCAGTTATGTGTGATGATGGTGCTAGAAGAAGTCCGCGAATACAGAGGGTGTGGTTCCTTCTTTGATCGTTTCGAAATTATCGATGTTGCCCCAGAACCCGAAGGTGGTACAAATAAAACAGAACTCCCAAAGTTCTTACAAAAACGGGGTATTACATGCATTCTAAATGACGACGATCTTTGTGGTCAACGATGCCTTGCTATTGCAGAAGCAAAAAGTAAAGATGATGTAAAAAACATGTTAAAACGCCCTTCTACTTTTGATAATAAAGCAAAAATAATTTGTGATAAAATAAATATTATAACAAAAATGAAATTCACCGATTTTGAGACCTATGCAGATATATACAATAAAAAGGTAATAATAGTATCAAAAATGTTCAAACCAATTTACGAAACATTAAACCAATATTCCGAGTCAATTTATCTCTACTACGATGGTGATATAAAGCATTACCATTATATCAACGATATAAACGCCGCCACCAACGATGTCTCTCGCAACTCAAAATGGTGTCATTCATGTAACGAGTCATTCTGTTTCGCTAGTGGTGCATACGGTGCTCATAAATGCAAAAAAGAGTGCTGTTATTTGTGTAAAGTTAGTTTTAATTCGGAAAAAGAGAGAAAAGAACACCAACATCCTAATACGCCTGGTGTTATGTGCTCAAAATGTAATATTGTCTGTCCCTCTGATGAATGCTGTTCTATACACGAAGCAAATTGCAGAAGAAAAAAGAGTAGATGCGATAAATGTAATAAGTTTGTTGATATCGATCATTTAACTAACCACGTATGCGGAGAAATGTATTGTACTCTTTGCAAAGTATATCATAATAAATCTGATAACCACGAATGTTTTATTCAACCTCTGGAAAAGAAAAATAAAAAAGAAGAGTTACCAAAAAATTATTTTGCGTTCGATTTCGAGTGCGATGTAGAAGGATCTCATTTTGTAAACGAGGCGAAAGTATCCAGATTGTATAGTGATGATGTTTGGTATTTTGCTAATATTGAAGATTTTACAAAATTTGTATTAGAACAGAAAAATGCCACTTTTATCGCACATAATGGTAAGGCCTATGATACTTGGTTGGTTCATAAACATTTAATAAAAAATACAAACGTCCGTCCTAGTCGTATAACACTTGCAGGCCAAAAAATAATGTATATGAAGATTAAATCTATAAGGTTTCTTGATTCTCTCAATCAGATTGCTATGCCGTTGGGTAGATTTCCTGAAATTTTTGGTTTTACAGAACTGAAAAAAGGATTCTTTCCCTATATATTTAATATTAAGAAAAATGAGAACTATGTAGGACCAATACCTGCCCAAAAGTATTTTTGTCCTAATGATATGTCTGTTAAGAAACGAATTGAATTCAAGGCGTGGCATAGGGGCGAAGTTGCAAAAAAAGTTGTGTACAATTTAAAAAAAGAAAGAAGGGAATATTGTGATTCAGATGTCGATATTCTAAAAAACGGATTAGAAACATATATTCGAGATGGAATCGAATTAACGAATATAAACCCTCTGGCGTGTATGACAGCTGCTTCCTATGCTATGAGGGTCTATAGAACTAATTTTCTTGCAAGAGATTTGATATCAGTTCTTGATAAGGAGATGTACGGATTTATAAGACGTGGATTTTTTGGAGGGAGAACCGAAGTCTTTAAATTACATAAAAAATTAACTGAAATGGAGCTTAAATCGGGTCATATGATAAAATACCAAGATAAAGTCAGTCTGTATCCAACTGTTCAGTTTTTTGACGAGTTACCTTGTGGAAAAGGTAAATGGTCTATTACCCCAGAATATGATGATGTGAGAAATTATATTGACTCTCATTTCGGTTATCATGAGGTAGATGTAACGCCACCAAAAGATTTGTTAATACCAGTACTAGCTGAGAAAGGTGAAAAACTTGTTTTTGATCTTAAACCAAAAGTAAAAAAAGTGTATTCCTCTGTTGAATTGTTAAAAGCAATCGATGTCGGTTATGCTGTTACAAAAATTTATAAAAGTCTGTCATTTGATAGAAGTAGAGATATTTTCAAAGGGTATGT
>JAYVZC010000024.1:0-5539 GCA_043783695.1 Bacteroidota bacterium | reverse complement strand
GCCGCAGCTACTTCTTCTGTTGCAATCATGACCATCGATCCTCTTACAGTTGCGGGAAGTGTTGCCGGAACGACCACCGTTTGTTCAGGAACAAATAGTGGCAATGTTACATCAGGAGGTAGAACAGGAAATATTTTAAAATGGCAGTTTTCTATTGATGCAGGGGTAACTTGGACAGATATAGTAAATACTACAGCTACACAAGCTTATTTAAATTTAACACAAACTACACGCTACCGTTGTCAAGTGCAAAGTGGAGCATGTTCTACAGCATTTTCTTCTGTTGCAATTATTACTGTTAATCCTCCCTCTGTAGGAGGAACAGTATCCGGTGGAACTACGGTTTGCAGTGGAACTAATAGCGGTAACTTAACATTAGCAGGAAAAACAGGTTCGGTTACTCGTTGGGAATATTCAATAAATGCGGGGGTCACTTGGACAAACATAGTTAACACAACAACAACCCAATCGTATTTAAATTTAACAGCTACTCGTTATTTCAGAGCATTTGTAACAAGTGCAGGGTGTGTTGGAGTTTATTCTACACGTGATTCAATTGTGGTGAATCCGGTTTCTGTTGGTGGAACCATTACTTCTGCTGCAACAGTTTGTAGTGGAACAAATAGTGGGACATTAACTTTAGCGGGAAATGTTGGAGCAATTCAGTATTGGCAATTCTCTACGGATGGTGGAATAACTTATACCAATATAGTAAATACAACAGTAACGCAAGCTTATTTGAATCTAACAGCGACTACTATTTATCGAGCAAACGTAAAAAGTGGAGCTTGTGTCGCAGTTAATTCAGGAACTGTTACTATTACGGTTAGTCCAACAACTGTTGGGGGTATAACTTCAATAAATGATACCGTTTGTAGTGGGATAAATAGTGGAACAATTACTTTGAGCGGACAAACAGGTTCTGTTAGTAATTGGGAATCCTCTTTAGATGGAATTACCTGGTCAAACATTATTAACACAACAACTTCAAAATCGTATTTGAATTTAGTAGCAACAACTTATTATAGAGCTAATGTAACGAGTGGTGCTTGTCCATCTGCTTTGTCAACCATCGACACAATTACTGTTGATGTACCTTCTGTTGGAGGAAGTGTTTCTGCAAGTGCTAATGTTTGTTATGGAAGCAATGGAGGTACTTTAAATTTATCCGGGCAAACAGGAAGTGTTGTTCGTTGGGAATATTCAATTGATGGTGGAATTAATTGGATTAACATTAGTAATACAACCACCTCTTATATTTATACTAATATTACTTTAACAACTCGATACAGAGTAATTGTTCAAAATGGAACTTGTACAACTGCAATATCTTCATCAGCAACATTAACAGTTGATCCTGTTTCTGTTGGTGGAACAATAAGTGGTAGTACAACTGCCTGTGGTGGCTCCAATAGTGGAAGTTTAGATTTGATTGGATATGTAGGAACAATACAAGGGTGGGAATCCTCAACCGATGGCGGTACTACTTGGACACCAATTGCAAATACAACAGCAACAGAAAATTATGTGAATATACTGGTAACAACCATGTATCATGTTTTGGTTGCAAGCGGTGTTTGTGCTAATGACACATCTGCAACTGCAACAATAACTGTTAATCCTCCATCTAACGGTGGAACACTAACAATGAATGATACTGTTTGTGCCGGTTCAAACTTTGGAGTATTAAATGTTACCGGCTATACCGGAACTATTCAAAATTGGCAATCATCTACCGATGGCGGAATTACTTGGTTAACACTTGCTAATACAACTGCCTCACAATCGTATGCGAATTTATTAGTTACAACTTCTTATGCAGTATATGTTCGAAGCGGAGTTTGTCCTGGAATAGCATCAAATATTATTACCATTACTGTTGACCCAATTGCAGTAGGTGGAACGATTACAGGTGGTACAACTGTTTGTGATACTCTTAATGGTGGGACATTAATGTTGACAGGAAGTGTGGGGCAAGTTTCAAATTGGGAGTCATCAATTGATGGTGGTTTAACCTGGATAAATATTGCTAACACAACTACATCTCTTACATATACGAACTTAATGGATACAACTTGGTTTAGAGCAATTGTAGTAAGTGGTGTTTGTGGAAACGATACATCTTCAATTGGTATCATTACGGTAAATCCTGCTACAGTTGCCGGAATGGTTTCGGTAAGTGATACAGTTTGTTCCGGAATAAATAATGGTACAATTTATTTAACAGGTTACACAGGAATGATATTAGGTTGGGAACAGTCAGTGGATGGCGGATTTAACTGGACACCAATTGCTAATACAACCGACTCATTAACGTACAACAATATTACTATTACGACAATGTACCATGTAAATGTTCAAAGTGGAATTTGTAATGCTGATACTTCTATTAGCGTAACAATTACTGTAAATCCAATTTCAAATGCCGGAACAATCAGCGGAGCAGTTGCGGGTTGTGAAAGTGCTAACTCTGGAACATTGATGGCAAGTGGTTATACCGGAACAATTTCAGATTGGTTGTCATCTAATGATGGTGGAGTTACTTGGGTTAGTTTAATTAATACAACTAATTCGCAAACCTATTTTAATTTGCCCGATACAACTTGGTATCAGGTAATTGTTCAAAGTGGAGTTTGTTCGGCTGATACATCAGCAGCAGTTTCTGTAATTGTTTATCCAAAACCTCTTGCGATGTATACTGCTGATACGGTTTGTTTTGGTAACGTTACTATATTCTTAAATACATCAACTATTTCTTCAGGATTTATCCAATTCAATCAATGGGATTTTGGTGATGGAAATAATTCATTAGCAGCAAGTCCAACTCATACTTACGGAATGGCTGGAACATATACAACAACTTTATTATTGACATCTAACAGGGGTTGTTTGGATACAGCCATTGTGAGTGTTTTAGTAAATGCATTACCTCCTTCAATAATTACTGCTAGTGGCTCACTTCAATTCTGTTCGGGCGATTCAATAATGTTAAGTGCTGCATTGGGTGGTTATGATTATTTGTGGAGTACAACAGATACAACGCAAAGTATAACTGTTATGACAGCCGGAACATTTGTACTTACCATAAGTGATACACTTACCGGATGTATGGATATGGATTCGATAACTACAATGGTATATCCTTCACCAACTGTTTCTGCTGGTGCAGATGTTAATTTAAGTTTAGGAAGCAGCATCGATTTACAAGGCTCGGGCACAGGAATTATTTCTTGGAGTTGGTTCCCTGTTGTAGGATTAACCAATTCTTTTGTCTCTAATCCAATGGCTAGTCCGGTTACTACAACCACATACACTTTAACCGGCACCGATGCAAACGGTTGTATGGATTCGGATAGTATGATAGTGACGGTTGTTCTTGATTACAACGTAACCATTTCTAATATTATGACACCAAATGGTGATGGATTTAACGACAGATGGATCATTCAAAATATTGAAAATTATCCTAATACAAAAGTTATTGTTGTGAACCGTGAGGGACAAGAAGTATTTAGCTCTGATAGTTACGATAACAATTGGGATGGAACAAGCAAGAAATCAGGGACAGGATTACCTGATGGAACTTACTACTACATCATTCAATTTGAAAACGATGTGAAGATTTATAAAGGAGCCATTACCATTTTAAAAGAAGGTTCTAAGTCTAAATAAAAAAACAAAGAAAAACTAAATAGAAAAAAACACAACATTTTAAATTATATCCTATGAGGAATTTAATTATAGCACTTGCTCTTATTTTAGTAACAGGAATAACTTTTGCACAGCAAGTCCCGTTTAGCAGTCTGTATTATGCAAATCCGTTTGTTACCAATCCTGCGTTTACAGGAAATCACGACCGAGTGAACGCGTTTTTAACACACCGTTCGCAATGGACTGGCATCAGTGGTTCTCCGCAAACAAGTTATTTAACAATTGACGGGCCGATAGAAGCAAAAAACATTGGTTTGGGTTTAAACTTATACTCCGATGTGACTGATATTACCAGTCGCGTTGGTGCTTTTGCAAACTATTCTTATAAACTAAAAATTAATGACGATAACAATTTATTTTTTGGTTTAGCTTTAGGAGTAATCAATAATAAAATTGATTTTTCAAAAGCAGTTGTACGCGATAAAAATGATCCTTATTTATTTACAGAGTCGCAAAGTAAAGTTGCTTTTTCTGCCGATTTTGGTTTAGGTTATACTTGGAAAAAATTGGAAGTGGGATTTTGTGCTCCACAAATTTTGGGTAACACCATGAAGTATAAAAAAACGGATAACGGAAGCAGTTATTACACTTTTGCTCGTCATTATCAAGGCTCTATCAAATATACATTTGATTTAATAAAAGAAAAAGAGATTACCGTTTACCCTTTAATAGCAGTGCGTTATGCAACAGGTTCGGTTTTTCAATACGATGTAAATGCAGTAGTTGATTGGAAAAAAATTGGTTGGTTTGGCATTACTTATCATAGTAATTATGCAGTAGCATTAAGCGGTGGATTACGTTATAAGAACATTGCAGTAGGCTATGCTTATGACTTAGGCATCGGTAAAATAAAGTCATATACAGGTTCCACTTCTGAATTTTTATTAAGCTATACATTTGGTGGAGCTAAAAAAGAGGAAGAGGTGGCAAAAGTAGAAGATCCAAAAGATGCTATTATAGATGAAACCATTGCTAAGTTAAAAGCGAAAACAGATACAAGTGAAGTAGAAATTCAACGATTGAAAGAGGAATTAGCGAAACTAAAATCGGGAGAAACATCTTCAACCGTATCTAAAAACACAGAAAGTTTAACAGAAAATTTGATGCGAACAGGGTCGAGTAGCGACTTTGTTGATGATAATGGTATGAGTATGAGCGCGGGGTATTATGTTGTGATTGGAACATTTAGTAGTAAGGACAATGCGAATAAATTTAGGGATGCGAATATTATTAAAGGTTATAACAAAGCACAAATTATTCAAAATCATAAAACAAAAGTATATTATGTTTTTGCTAATAAATTAGATAAAGCAGAGGATGCCGAAGCTGAGCAAAAGAAATTTAAAACAGAATATCCGGATGTTTGGGTACAGAAATTAGAATAAAACGAGCTTCAGCATCATAAATCATTTCGCCTCAATCCTAATCGATTTGAGGCGATTTTTTGTGTATTCAATTTGACCCAATTAGGTGGGAAAAATTTAATGAACGACACAAAGACTGCCTTTCATTTATCCCAATACCTAAAAAGGATTTGTATTATACCAATTGTTATTATAAAATTGTCCAAAGGACATTTTGTAATTTACAATGGTTAATGCCGATGCAATATATGTTTAGTCCAACCCCGCACGCCTGTCCCGCTCATGCGGGGTCCCGGATTGGCTATCTACCTGCCGGCAGGCAGGTTACATATATGCTTTCGCTATTAATTCGTATTTCGTAGAAATTTTCTTAAATTTGTAATCCAATAAAATTCAAACAAAATGAGAGTAATAGAATTTCGTGAAGCACTTCGTGAGGCAATGAATGAAGAAATGCGCAGAGA
>JAYVZC010000023.1:0-2309 GCA_043783695.1 Bacteroidota bacterium | reverse complement strand
ATGATAGTAATGTCGGGCTTACTTATTTTTTCAATCATTGAATTGAGCAGCACCGATTTTAACCTTTACAAATCTTTGGTTCGTATTTTGGCTGCCGCAGTCCTTACCTATCCAGCAGTTTACGCATCGAGAGAATCAACACGGCATAGAAATTTAGAAACTCAAAATAGAAATCTTGAGCTAGAACTTGCTTCTATTGGCCCTTTCATTGAACTATTGCCCGAAGCTAAAAAGGAAACTATTAAAGAAGAGTTGGTAAAAAAATATTTTGGTCAACACACATCAATAGCATCCGATAAAAAAGATGATGATGATGTTTCAGTTAATGGACTTGAAAAGATTTTGAAAACAATTTTGCCATACATTAAAAAATAAAGCGGATTTTGAAACCAATTACAGAAGACAAAATAGAAACATTTGCATTGGAGGTGCTTCAAACTATTGGTTGGGAGTATATTCACGGTTTGCTTATTGCTCCCGGAGCAGAGCAATCAGAAAGAGAAAATTTTGAGCAAATAGTTTTGGTTGACCGTTTACGCAAATCAGTTTCGGTACTTAATCCTAATATTCCCCACGATGCACAAGAGCAAGCAATACAAAAAGTATTGCGAATTTATTCGCCTGAATTGTTGCACAACAACGAAACCTTTCATCAATTATTAGTAGAAAAAGTAAAAATACCTTATCAGCAAGACGGCTTTGAACGCAGTTATGAAGTGGCTTTAATGGATTTTGAAAATCCGTTGAACAATGAATTTCTTTGTGTCAACCAATATACCGTTGTAGAAAAAAACCAAAACAAACGCCCCGATGTATTGCTGTTTGTAAACGGTTTACCGTTAGTAGTCATTGAACTAAAAAATGCAGCAGATGAAAACGCCACCATGCGAAAAGCGTTTGACCAATTGCAAACCTATAAAGCCACCATACCTGGTTTGTTTACATACAACGCCATTTGTGTCATATCAGACGGAATGGAATGTAAAGCAGGAAGTGTTTCGGCAGGTTACAGCCGTTTTATGACTTGGAAAACAGCAGACGGCAAAAAAGAGGCATCACGCTTTATTCCGCAATTAGAAATTCTACTCAAAGGAATGTTGAACCCTTCTACCCTTTTAGATTTAGTTCGCAATTTTATTGTTTTTGAAAAGAGCAAAAAAGAGGATGCAAAAACAGGCATTACACAAATAGAAACTGTTAAAAAATTAGCGGCTTATCATCAGTATTACGCAGTAAACAAGGCGGTGCAATCTTCTATAATTGCATCAGGAGTAAATGGAGACAAACGAGGCGGTGTAGTTTGGCACACACAAGGTTCGGGCAAAAGTTTGAGTATGGTTTTTTATTCGGGCAAACTGATTACTGCACCCGAAATGCAAAATCCAACCATTTTAGTAATTACCGACCGTAATGATTTAGACGACCAATTGTTTGACACGTTTGCAAACTCCAAACAATTACTAAGGCAAGAACCAGTTCAAGCCAAAGACAGAGAACATTTAAAAGAATTGCTAAAAGTGGCAAGCGGTGGAATTGTATTTGCCACCATTCAAAAGTTTTTACCCGAAGACCAAAAATCGGTTTACGAGCAACTTTCTGAACGTAAAAATATTGTAGTAATAGCAGACGAAGCCCACAGAACACAATACGGTTTTGAAGCATCAATAAAAGAAGTAAAAGATAAAGAAACCAAAGAAAAAATTGGAGAACGCATTGCGTATGGCTTCGCAAAATATATGCGGGATGCTTTGCCAAATGCTACTTACATAGGTTTTACAGGAACTCCAATTGAAGGAACAGATGTAAATACGCCACAAGTTTTCGGACAATATGTTGATGTTTACGATATTTCACAAGCGGTTGCCGATGGTGCAACAGTTCGTATTTATTATGAAAGCCGTTTAGCAAAAGTAAATTTAGATGAAGAAGGCAAACGCCTGATTGAAGAATTTGATGCTGAACTTGAACAAGACGAAGAAATAACAGACCAACAAAAAGCCAAAGCCAAATACACAAAATTAGAAGCAATTGTAGGCAATGAAGAACGCATAAAAAACTTAGCCAAAGACATTGTAACTCATTCTGAACAACGCCAAAAAGTATTTGATGGTAAAGGAATGATTGTAGCAATGAGCCGAAGAATTGCAGCCGATTTATACAAAGAAATTATTGCACTAAGACCCGAATGGCACAATGATGATTTAAGTAAAGGGGCAATTAAAGTTGTAATGACTTCTACAAGTGCTGACGGTCCTGAAATGCAACGCCACAACACAACAAAACAACAACGTAAGAATTTAGCAGAAAGA
>JAYVZC010000022.1:0-12876 GCA_043783695.1 Bacteroidota bacterium | reverse complement strand
AGTCATCATTATGAGATACCGTGTTGTAGCATGGTATGACGCTCCATAATGGAAATGAAATCTATTTTAATCCAGCTAATATCTCTTTAATAGCAATAAAATTAGGAATTTCAGACGAATTCTCTAAAATTTCGGTGTAGCGCACAATCCCATCTTTATCAATCAAAAAAGCCGAGCGTTTAGAAACACCATTCATTCCTAAAAATGTTTCATATAAACAACCATAAGCTGTTGAAACACCTTTGTTGAAATCGGAAAGCAATGGGAAATTCAAGTTTTGTTCAGCTTTAAATTTTGCTAATACAAACCGAGTATCAATAGAAATGCCGAACACTTGAGCGTTGGCGCTATTATAGCTGGCTATATCGTCACGAGTAGCACATAACTCCGCTGTGCATGTTCCTGTAAAGGCAAATGGGAAGAATAATAACAATACATTTTTCCCTTTAAATTGTTCCAATGAAATTTCATTTTTATCGCTATCAAGCAATGTAAATACGGGTGCTATTTGTCCTACTTCAATTTTCATAATTTTATTTTAAGGATGAACAACAAAGGTAGTAAATTTTGCTACATCTATTTTCTTAAATTTGTGCCGAAAAATTTGTTAAACCATTAAAAACAAAAACATGTAATTTTAGAAAAAAAACCGCCTGTATTCAAAGCGCAAACAGTAATAAACGGAGGAGAAATTGTTGCAGACTTCTCATTAGAGCAATATATCGGCAAAAAGTACTTGATTTTCTTTTTCTATCCAAAAAACTTCACATTTGTATGTCCAACAGAGTTGCATGCCTTTCAAGAAAAAATTGCTGAGTTTGAATCACGTAACGTACCAGCTTGTTCAACAGATACCTAACAATCGCATTGGGGTTGGTTGCAAGTACTAAGAGCTCAATGTGGAATTCAAGGAGTGAAATATCCAATTGTAGCCGATACTACAAAAACAATTTCAATGAATTTTGATGTTTTATCTGGAGAATATGAGGTAGATGATGAGAATCATTTAGTAGCAAACGGACCAATGATTGCTTTCCGTGGCTTGTATTTGATTGATAAAAAAGGAATTGTTCGTCATCAATTGATTAACGACCTTTCTTTAGGGCGGAATGTGGATGAGGCAATACGTATGGTAGATGCATTGCAGTTCAATGAAGAAAACGGAGAAGTTTGTCTAGCCAACTGGCACAAGGGAGATACAGCTATGAAAGCAACTCACGATGCTGTAGCAAACTGCTTGGCTAAAAATTAATTGTTAACATTTTTTAATAATATGAGAAACGTCTTCAAGCAATTGGGGACGTTTTTTAATTTATATTTGTTCGACTAAAAAAAATAAAAAATGACTAAAAATCTATCTGTTACTTTAAATGTAGTTTTAATTATTGCAGTTGCAGTACTGTATTATTTACATTTTTCTTCTAAAAATTGTTCCACAGAAACTGCAAATGCAAACGATTCAACGGCTTTAGCAAAACCAATTGTGTTGGCTCCAAAGGACATCAAAGGATCAAAAATGGTTTATGTAAACCTAGATGTGTTAAATGAAAAGTATGAATACATTAAAGATGTAAATGTTTCTGCTAAAGCAGAACTATCCAGTTTGGAAAGTCAGTATCAAAAAAAAGGACAAAAATTGCAAGAGGATTATTTAGCCTTTCAACAAAAAGCACAAGGAGGATTATTATCCGAAAATCAAATTGCTACAGAGAATGAAGGCTTTGCTAAAAGAAAAGAAGAGTTGGATATGATGGAACAAAAATCGCAAGACATGATGGACAAAATGCAACAACGTTCGGACGAAATGAATGTTTCTATTAAAGATTATTTAAAAGAATACAATAAAAACAGCAATTACAATTATGTGATGGCATTCAGCAATGGGCCATTAAGCCCGATTTTAATTGCTAATGATAGCTTTGATATTACAAACGAAATTCTTGAAGGATTGAATGCACAGTACAGAGCAAGTAAGAAAAAGTAGACAGTAGACAAAAAGTCAAAAGAGGAAAAGTCAAAAGTCAAAAAGAAATAAAAAAAAATAAAACACAGCATACACACAGCTCACTAATGAACAAATGAACCTGCCTACCGGCAGGTAGGCTAGTGAACAAATGAACTAACAAAATGGAAACAACAGAAAGTAAAGGAACGCTAATTCATCATATAAAAAATGTGGAAATATTTCACGATACTTTTAAGATCGGGAATAGATATACTCCTACAGCAGATTTGGAGGAAAATGAATACATGTTGCGTTACAACTTAATAAAAGAAGAAAACGATGAATACTTGGAAGCCTGTAAAAATGGCGATTTAGTTGAGATTGCAGATGCTTTGGGTGATCAATTGTATATTTTGTTCGGAACCATTTTACGTCATGGGTTACAACATAAAATCGAAGAAGTGTTTGATGAAATCCAAAGAAGCAATATGAGTAAGTTGGATGAAAATGGTGAACCTATTTTTAGAGAAGATGGAAAAATATTGAAGAGTAATTTATATTTCAAACCCAACATCAAAAGTATATTGGAAAAATAATTTTTGCTTAAACAAATACTTTATAAATCAGTATCAATCCTGATATCATCAAGATAATTCCTGCAATTACACTCACAATCCTTAAAATATGTTCGCTTAAAAATTGACTAATTTTATTAGCCGAATAAGCTTTTAAGGTATCTGTTAAAAATACAGTTGATAAAGATGTAATAAAGAACATGACAACATGAATAAAAGAATACTCTTTGTTAGAACTAACCGTAACAACACAAGCCATCCACAAACCAATTACAACAGGATTTAATAGATTAAGAAAAAATCCTTTAACAATATACAAAGGAATACTTACAGCTTTTACTGCCAAATCTTTTGACTCTAATTCTATTTCTTCTGCAACACGAGCTTTGCGTTGAAACACGCTAAAAAAGCCAAACATCACCAACACTGTTCCACCTATCAAACCTATATATACTTTATTTTGAGGATTGTCGAAAAATTGTGCAACGCCTAAATATGCTAAAACCACACAAAGTGCATCGCTTAAAAGAATACCAAATGCCAAGCCCAATGCAGGTTTAAAACCGCGCTTAGTACTTGTTTGAATAAGTGCGAAAAATGAGGGTCCGAGAGACAATGCCAATGCAAATCCCAACGCTAAACCCTGAAAAATAGCCTTAAAAAATACCATCCCTTATTTTTTCATTTTCAAATACGATTCCCATTCCAACAACTGATTGTTTTTTAATACACGAGGAAATTTGTGTGATGAACCTATTTTTCCTTTCGTTTTCATATAATCGTAAAACACATGACAAGGTAAAACGTCTATAATTACATCTTTTAATGCAGAAATTCTTTCCACTTTGTAATCGTCATTCAATTCTTTTAATGTTTCATCAATTCTGTTACGTAATACTTTTACATCCACAACATCATCCGTTCCAACAAACCAGTGATGTGCAAACATCGTATCATAATTTATTCCGGCTACTGCAAATTCTTTAATATCGATATTTAGTTCGGAAGAAACAAGTTCAATAGCACGATTCATATTATCCTGAGAAAGATGCTCTCCACATAAACTCAAAAAATGTTTTGTTCTTCCTGTAATAATAATTTCGTCTTTTTCCAAAGAAGTAAATTTAATAACATCACCAATCAAATAACGCCAGGCACCAGAGCATGTTGTTATCAACAAAGCGTATTCAACTCCTTCTTTTACTTGGTCAATGTGTAAAATTTGAGGACTTTCTAACATGCTTCCATCTTCATCAAAATTTTTTTCATTGAAGGGAATAAATTCATAAAACAACCCATTGTCCAGCATCATTTTCATGGATTCAGTTTCCTGACGTGTTTGAAAAGCAACATAACCCTCCGAAGCTAAATAGGTGTCGATATAAATAATTGGTCTCGCTAATAATTTTTCAAATCCTTTTTTATAAGGAGCGAATGAAACGCCACCATGTATATAAACATTTAAATTGGGCCAAATATCGTGAATTGTTTCTACGTTGTAATGAGAAATTATTTTTTCAAATAAAATTTGTATCCATGCCGGAACACCGGCAATAATACCAATATCCCACTCTTTCGCCTTTTTCGTAATCTCTTCTAATCTTGCTTCCCAATTTCGTTCTTTAGTAATTATTTTACCGGGCTTATTATATCCTTGAACATAAAAAGGTAAAGTACCTGTTGTTATTCCACTTAAATCACCTTCATAATAACTTCCGTTGAATTTTAAATCTGTACTCCCGCCTACCATCAAAACTCCTCTTTCAAAATGTTCTTTTGGTAAACCATAATGCACTTGTGAAATCATTTGACGCAGACCAACTTTTTGAATCACTTTAAGCATATCTGTTGTAACAGGAATGTATTTGCTAGAGGATTCAGATGTTCCTGAACTTAATGCGAAATATTTTATTTTTTTAGGCCAACAAACATTTGCTTCTCCATCTTTTGCACGATGCCACCAGTTTTTAAACATAGAATTATAATCATGCGGTTTCACCGTTTTCTGAAAAGCGGTAATCACATCTTCTTCACCCAATATTTTTGAAAAATTATAATGCTCACCAAAAGCAGTAAACTCCGCTTTGGCTAATAATTTTTTTAAAACTTTCATTTGTTGCTTATACCCATTTTTCTTGCGAATTTTGGGTAATCGTTCTCTTAATTCAAACGACCGCTTTATTACCGAACCGATGATTGCCATCCTTTGTACTGAAATGATTAAAACTTAATTTTTTACTAAAATACTGCTTTTAAACAAAATTTCAGCATTTTTATGAACTAAATACACATATTGTCCTATTCGAAATCCGACAATTTAAACACATAGATTTAAGTAAAAACACCAAACACTAAATAAATTTTTACACAGAGAAGATTACAGTAAAGTATAAGTGATATCTATGAGAAGTAAAACTTCTGCTACGAAAATCAGAAAGAAAAATAGTAGATAAAAACTATGTACCTATGTGTTAACCACCCACCCAACCAATGAAGCCATTTGTTACTTTTTTCATTTTACTTACATCCCATTTTCTTCCTGCACAAGAATGTTGCCTTAAAAATGCACACGCTCATAACGATTATAAACACAAGCATCCTTTGTCGGATGCCTTAAAAAACAAGTTCAATAGCTTTGAAGCAGATGTGTTTTTAATAAATAGTAAATTAATTGTTTCCCACATCCATCCATTTTTCAAAAAACAAAAAACTTTAGAAAATTTATATTTAAAACCTATACTGGATAGCTGCTCAAAGCACAATGGACATGTATATAAAGATTGCGAAGAATCAATTATTCTTTTGGTTGATATAAAATCAGATGCAGATAAAACATATCTGGAATTAAAAAAAATCTTTGAAAAGTATAACTCGATTCTCAGCAAATATGAAAATGGAAAAGTAAAAGTAGGTGCGGTTACAATTATTCTTTCAGGAAATAAACCATACGAAGTATTGCAAAAGGATTCAATTCGTTATGCATTTATCGACCAAAGTTTATTGAGTCTGGAGAAGCCTATGGACAGATTAATTTGTGCTATGGCTAGTACAAAATATTCTAACATATTTACTTGGAAAGGAAAAGGGGAAATTCCAAAGAATGAAAAAGAGAACTTAATTTCATTGGTTAAACAAGCCCATCAACAAGGGAAAATAGTTCGCCTTTGGGCTTCACCGGAAAATAAAAATGTGTGGAATGAATTATTGAACTGCGGAGTTGACTTAATAAATACTGATAAATTGGAGGATTTGCGAAAATTTTTAATTGAAAATAAAAAGTAATTATTGGATACTATTACTGAAACCGATTCGGTATTAATATGGCTATGATACGATAGGTCATTTACAAACTTCAAACTAGCATACTATCTCTCAACTTAATTACATTTCATTAGGGACAGCCCTTGAAACTACAAAAACTGTTTGTAAACTTCAACCAACACTTTCTCCTCTATTTCCCAATTCAATTTTTCGGATGCAATTTTAGTGTGTTTTTTCCACAATTGAAGTTTATTCTCATCCTTCAAAATAGAGTTTATTTTTTCAGCAATGTGCTTTGGCTCATGCGATATAATACAATCACCAATGGCGTATTCAACAATTATTTTTTTGATTTCTACCAAACCAGAAGACAATACAGGAACACCTGCATGAATGTAATCGAACAACTTATTTGGTAAACTATATTTATAATTAATGTTTGTGTCTTTGTCCAATGTTAAACCTAAATCAGCATGGCGGGTATATTGCACTAATTTATCGAATGGAACTTTTCCAATAAACTTTACTTTATTGCTTAAATTCAAATCGACTACCATTTTTTTCAAAACTTCCATCACATCACCACTTCCAATAATCAACAATAATGCATTATCAATATATTGCATGGCTTCCACAGCTTCTTCTGCTCCTCTGTCAATATTGATTCCCGCTCCTTGCAAGACAATTATCTTTTTATCAGTTGGAATGCCTAATTTTTCTTTCGAACTACTTTCAATATTTTTTTGATTGGAGAGCATTGGAATATTTCTCACCACTTTCACATCTACTTTATATTCCTCCGAATAAATTTTAGCGATAGAATCATTTACCGTAAATACATGTTTCAGTTTTGGAAAAATTTTACGTTCTATATTTTTCCAGATATTTTTTTTCTTAAGATTATTTTGCAATTCGGGAACTTCACAAAATAATTCGTGGCTATCATAAACTAAATTTGTAGATTTTAATCTGGAAATTTTATAATTCGGCCAAAGAGTATCCAAATCGTTAGAAACTAAAACATCGGCTTTGTGGAATAGTAAATATAAGTAGAGACGGAGTTGGTATGCAGCATAAAAAAGCGGTCCTTTTTCAAACAGCAAAAATATTCGTTTTGTTTTATAAGTTCTCTCTGCTAATGGGTAACTTTTTCTTTGCTTTCTGCCAACTAATGTTACGTCAAAACCAAGTTTTTCCAAAGTAGCGCATACTTTGTGAACTCGCTGGTCGGTACTCAAATCATTTATGACGGAAACAATGGCTTTTTTCACTTTACGAAGATAGATTTTTTACCACAGATTACACAGATTAACACAGAACAAAATATGTGATAATCTTGGTTTTTAATTGGAGATTATAAAAAAATCAAAAAAATAATCCGTGAAAATCTGTGTAATCTGTGGTAAACATTTGCATGTTCCCATTTAATTGCTGAATTTTGAGTAATGAAAATTCTTGAATACCAGTCTTTAAAAAAACTCAACACTTTTGGTATTGATGTTTCGGCAAAATATTTTGTCGAGTTTTCAAATATCGAAGACATTCAGAAAATTTTATCGAATCCCAATTTTTTAAATAGTAAGAAATTAATTCTTGGTGGAGGAAGCAATCTTTTATTCACACAAAATTTCGATGGAATAGTTTTAAAAAATAATTTAAAAGGAATTGAACTTGTAAATCAAGATGCTGATTTTTATTATGTAAAATCGGCAGCAGGAGAAGTGTGGCATGAGTTCGTAATGCATTGCATCGAGAACAATTATGCTGGATTAGAAAACTTATCCTTGATTCCAGGAAACGTTGGAGCCAGCCCAATGCAAAACATTGGAGCTTACGGAGTAGAAATAAAAGATCATTTTTATGAACTAGAAGCATTTAGTTTGGCAGATAATACCATTCGTACTTTTTCCAAATCCGATTGTAAATTTGGTTACCGCGAAAGTGTTTTCAAACACGAATTAAAAAACAAATACATCATTACTTCGGTTACATTCAAATTGTTGAAGAATCCAAAATTCAATACCAGTTACGGAGCTATTGAAACAGAATTGGCTGCAATGGGAATCATTACAAAAACAATCAAAGCCATTAGCCAAGCAGTTTGTAACATCCGAAACAGCAAATTACCCAACCCTGCTGAAATTGGAAATGCAGGGAGTTTCTTTAAAAACCCTGAAGTGGTCAGAGGAAAATACGAATTTCTAAAAATTAAATACCCGAATATTGTTGGCTACGAATTAGAAAACGGCAATGTGAAACTCGCTGCCGGTTGGCTCATCGAACAAAGTGGTTGGAAAGGAAAAACATTTGGCGATGCCGGAGTTCATAAATTGCAAGCCTTGGTACTTGTAAATTATGGCAATGCCAAAGGAAATGACATTTTCGATCTGTCCCAAAAAGTTTTAGAATCTGTAAAAGAAAAATTTGGAGTTGAATTGGAAAGAGAAGTAAATATTATTTAATTAATCATTCAAATATTTTTCCTTTATCACATTCATGTGATGTGTGGCATGTCCAGCAATCATAAATATAATTGCTCGTACAGAAACATCCAAATTATTACCTCTACCTATTTGGCTCAATGCTTCTTCGTCCCAAACTTTAAACAAGGCTAGATTCGCTTCACGTACAATTGCAAACTCATGCCCTAGGCTATATAATGTTTGCTTTTTAAAATTGGCATTTGCTACAAACATATTTTCATCATATCCTGGCAATGCTGTTTTATCTTTTCGAGCAAAACGCATTGCGCGATAACCCTGTACTCGCTCGGCATCTATTATATGTCCAAGCACTTCTTTAATTGACCATTTTCCGGGAGCATACGCATAATCTTCTTTTTCTTCCGGAATAGTTGAGATAGTCGCCTGAATATTCAAGACCTGATCTCTAAGTTCTTTAATGATATTCTCTGTTTTTACAAGGTCAATATAGCCCTTGTATTCTACTGGATACTCATTAGGTAGCGGTCGGTTCATAGACTTAAAGTTTATCTAATTCGTTTTTAACAAAATCAGCTAGTTCTTTCACGTATGCTTGAGAAAAATTAAATTCAATTCCAGCCGTTTTATAAATTTCAGGAATTGATTTTGTATAACCTAATCGCAAAGCTGCTTCGTATTGATTCAAAGCTTTTTCAGGATTTTTTTTATAATTACGCCAAACTGCAATAGCACCCAATTGTGCCATTCCGTATTCGATATAATAAAACGGGACTTCAAAAATATGTAATTGACTTTGCCATCCTCTTGCTCTCACATCATCTAGTCCTGTGTAATCAATTTCTTTACTTGTGAATTGATTAATTACAATCTGCCAGTTATTCATTCGCTCTTCAACAGTATGATTCGGATTTTCATAAATCCAATGCTGAAATTTATCTACCGCAGCAATCCACAACAACGTATTTAATGATTTATCGAGTTGTTCTTTTTTCGCACGTTTTAAATCGTCTGCATTTTTAAAAAACACATCCCAATGTTCCATAGAAATTAATTCCATGGACATAGAAGCTAACTCAGCCACTTCAGAAGGAGTACTTTTGAAATCGGTAATGGGTAAATCTCTGGTAACAAAAGAATGAATAGCATGTCCGCCTTCATGCACCATTGTTACTAAATCGCGGTGTGTTCCAACCGAATTCATAAAAATGAACGGAACACCAATTTCATACAAAGGATAATTATATCCACCCGGTGCTTTTCCAATACGAGAATCTAAATCCAAATAACCCATCATTTTCATGATGTGCAAATAATCTCCAAAATCGGGGCGCACTTTATTAAAACAGTCTATTGATTTATCAGTTAATTCTTCGGCACTTGAAAATGGTTTTAAAGCCAACTTGCCGTCCACATCGACATCCATATCCCAAGGCTTCAATACATCCAACTTCATTATCTTTTTTCTTTCTCTGTCTGATGCTTCTGCTAAAGGAAGAATTTCTTTTGCAATGGATTCGTGAAAATGAAAACAGTCTTCAATTGAATAATCAAAGCGACCTAATTCATCAAATTTATAATCGCGGTAATTTTTAAATCCTGCATTTATTGCAACTTGATGACGTAATTGAATTAACTCAGTAAACAAATCGTTCAAAGCATCAACATCAACAGTTCTTCTTTTCTGAATTTTCTCATACACCTCTTCACGAATTTTTCTATCCGTTTCTTTCATCAAACTGGAAGCCATTTGCAAAGTAATTTCTTTTCCTTTCCACTCAATAGTCATAGCCGCAGTAATAGCACCATACTTTTGAGATTCAATTCCAATTTTCGTTTGCAAAGGAATATTTTCTTCGCAATAAAGTTCCAAAGCTTTTTTTATTCCACGAATATAAATGTGATAAGTTTCCTGATCCAACTCTTTTAAAAAAGGTGAATTCACCAATTTAATATTTAACTCATTATTGTATGGAGCAATGTGCGGATCAATTTCAGAAACAAAAAAATTATAGGAATTTGTTAACTCTTCATTGGCTGTATCACAAGTCATTTTAATGTAGCGCCAAGCAAAATCCTCGCTCAACACGGCTTCCAACTCACTTCTATCAAACAACCATTTTTCTAATTCTTTTGCTGAAGAAATTTTTCGCTCTTTCAAATCAATAAAAAACGGTTCAATTCTTTTCCAAGAATCAATTGTTAAATCTTGAGATAGGAAGTGACGAATAGGTTTTGTAGGAGTAGCAACCTGTTTAGTCTTCATTCAAAATAAGTTTGATAATACCGATAAATCGGGGATGGTAAATAAAAGTATTGATTAAAAATTTAAAAGAAAATCCGGTGCTTATGCAACTCCGGATTTTCTAACGCCTTGTACTTTAACTTTTGAACTTGCCGTTTTAACTGATTTAGGACCGGTGTCTTTAACCGTTTTAACTGCACCTTTTGCATCTGCTAAAGTTTTTACTTTTTGTTTATCAGCTTCAGTTTCTTCTTTCTTCTCAAGTAAACCATCTTTTTGAAGGCTGTTATACCAATTCAATACTTTTTTAATATCAGAAACATATACTCGCTCCTCGTCATATTCTGCAAATGCCACTTTGAAATATTTTTTCAATTCTGCATCAGCTGATTTATGATCAATGCATGCTCCGCCTTTTTCTTTTTCGTATATCTTTTGAAATACATCTTTCAAAGGCACATCATCGCCTGTTGAATATATACTCACATCTTCTAATGCACTAATTTTGTGTGTAGAAAATGCCTGTACTCTTTTTTTGTCGATTAATGATTCTACAATTAATCCGTTTTTTGTTTGAGCAATCACTTTATAAAGTCCGCTCATTCCTGCAATTGAAATTAGTCCGCTTAAATCCATAGTTCTTTTAAAATTTGAGCCACAAATGTAAATAAAATATTGCTTAGTGAATTATTTAGTCACCATCAATTTTTGTACATACTTTTTGTTCCCAACAGTCAACTTATAATAATATAATCCACTGCTTAATGAAGCTGTTTCATAAACAAAACGGTGTGTTCCTGCTTGTAATTGTTCTGAAGCAATTACACTTACTTCTTCACCCATTACATTAAATACTCTTAAATCAATTTTGCTCGATTCAGTAAGAGTAAGGTCTATAAATGATTGTCCGTTTGTAGGATTTGGGAAAATAGCCATTGAATTTTTACCATCTAAAGCAATAGCATTCACACTAGTTGTCAATAATCCATCGTACATTATTTGTGCATTACCAGCACTCACAATAAGATCAGCTAAATCATCACCGGCAATTAAAGCAAAAGCCACTTTAATTGAATCGCCTGCTGCTATTGTATAAGGACCGGTACTTACCACATCACAAACATCGGCTCCAGCACCAGCAACTCCAGCGTTCACACGATTAGTGGTCATAGTCAAAAACTTTTCAGCACCACTATATCCATTAGTTAAATCGGCACCTCCTGAACCACCTGCTAAGTTATCCACAGCATAATGTACTACCGGAGCTGTACTTGTAAGTAATTTTATTCCGGCATATTTTCCTGCTGCGCCTGAATAATATGCATATCCCATTTTAGTAGTGGCATCAAATGATGCTCGATTAGAACCAAAAGTAGCAGCATCAATATCCCAATCCGCAAAAATTCCGGCATATATAGGAGTTAAACTAGATGCTCCGGTATTTGCAATGGTATATTGTACAATCACATATTTTCTGTTTCCTGCAGTACTCCATGCAAATGCTTTGTGATGAACAGTAACAGGTAAAGGTAGAGTAGCTAAGTTATCTCTAAATGTTCCATCTACATCAAATTCGGAATAAACAGATGGTATAATTGCTCGTGCTGAAACTATTGAGCTGAAATCAGCTGCAGGGGTTGAATATGCTCTAACACAATCCGAAACCCTTCCTGTATCTTTTGCTATCATCAAACCTGCTTCGTAAAGCATGGCAGTTCCAAGATAGTTGAAACCTAATCCTCCTGTTTGTCCATTTTGACTGTATCCAAGTCGACCGTTACTTCCAACAGAAGTAGAAACATCATTGATAGCGATATTTACATAATCCACATTTACAGTAATGTAGAAAAACTCAGCTGCCGTATAAGATGTAGCTGCATCGTTGTATGTAATTTTAAACAGGATATTTGCATTTTGAGGTGCGGTAGGCAATATTCTAAATTTAAAAGAATCAGCATTATTATTTACTACACCCAATGTTGCAACTGCACCAAGAGTAGTAGCACCATCAACAACACTCACAAATGGAGAAGTGGAAGAAAGAGTTGCGGTTAAATTAGTACAAGGAGCTAAATAATCTGTGTAATTTCCGGTGATACGAAGTGTATCATTGATAATAAAAGTATTATCATTTCCATCGGTTATTGTACGAGAAGTCATTACAACAGATGGAGTATTCGTTAAAGTTAATGCTCTGAATAAATTGATACGACCATTTCCTAATTTATTAGCGTAAATAGGACTATGTAAAGGGTAGATGTTATCGCAAGTTACTTTTAATCTTTCTCCAACTTGTAAGGCAGTGTAGGTTGGGTAAAACGATTTAATAATTGCGGCTGCACCGGCAGCGCATGGTGCCGCCATTGATGTACCAGTCAAATAGGTATAAGTATTTGGAGGATAAGTAGA
>JAYVZC010000021.1:0-5572 GCA_043783695.1 Bacteroidota bacterium | reverse complement strand
CAAAGCATTAATCGCAGAAGTTACAGGCAAGATAGAAAACAATGAAGTATATTACAAATTAGGATTAATTGAAACACCTTATGAGTTTTATCAAATTTTAGTTTGGACCAGAGCTTCAAACAAAGAAGAATTAGAACCTGATATTATTAAGATGATAGAATCTTTTCAAGAACTTCCTCATCCGGAAGAAGAATTACCAGACCCGAAATTAAGCGATAGTGTTACTATTGCACCAGCGTGGTAACCTCTTCCATCCGCTAAAGCAGACACCTTCTCCAAATGGAGAAGGATACATAAGGAATAATTTACTTCTTCAACCCAATCATCAACTCATCCAACTGCGCTTGTGCAATTGGTGATGGCGAATCAATCATCACATCTCTTCCTGAATTATTTTTAGGGAATGCTATAAAATCACGTATTCCATCGGCACCACCAAACAAAGAACACAAACGGTCGAAGCCCAATGCAATTCCACCATGTGGAGGTGCACCGAATTCAAAGGCACTCATCAAAAATCCGAATTGTGCTTGTGCTTCTTCTTTTGTAAACCCTAAAAGATCAAACATACATGATTGTAATGGTTTATTAAAAATACGAATAGAACCTCCTCCTATTTCTACTCCATTAATTACCATATCATAAGCATTCGCACGCACAGCTCCTGGATTCGAATCCAGCAAAGCAATGTCTTCAGGTTTGGGAGAAGTAAACGGATGATGCATGGCATGCCAACGATTTAATTCTTCGTTGAATTCTAACAATGGAAAATCAATTACCCAATGACAAGCAAATTTATTTTTATCTCTCAAGCCTAAACGCGTTCCCATTTCCAAACGTAATTCTGATAATGCTTTGCGTGTTTTATTTTTTTCACCTGCTAACAACATCATTAAATCGCCCGGTTGTGCATTCATTGCCACTGCCCATTTTTTTAATTCTTCTTCGTTATAAAATTTATCTACCGAAGATTTAATTGTTCCGTCTGCATTAAAACGAGCATATATTAACCCCGTTGCACCAATTTGTGGTCGCTTTACAAATTCAGTTAACTCATCCAATTGTTTTCTCGTATACTCAGCAGCACCTTTCGCACATATCCCAATAACAGATTCTGAATTATCGAAAACTGGAAATCCTTTTCCTCTAACTAAATCTACCCCCTCTCCTTCGGAGAGGGCTGGGGTGAGGTATACAAACTTCATTTCAAAACGAATATCTGGTTTATCGTTTCCATAAAATTTCATGGCGTCAGCATACGTCATTCTCGAAAGTGTTGGAATGTCAATTCCTTTCACGCTTTTAAATAAATGACGAACCATTCCTTCAAACGTATTTAAAATATCTTCTTGCTCTACAAAAGCCATTTCACAATCTATCTGAGTAAACTCAGGTTGACGATCGGCACGCAAATCCTCATCTCTGAAACATTTTACTATTTGATAATATCTATCGAAACCACCTACCATCAATAACTGTTTGAAGGTTTGTGGTGATTGTGGCAAAGCATAAAATTCTCCCGGATTCATTCTTGAAGGAACTACAAAATCACGAGCACCTTCAGGAGTTGATTTAATTAATACAGGTGTTTCCACTTCTAAAAAATTTAATTTATCTAAATAATTACGCGTTTCAATAGCCATACGATGACGCAGTTCTAAATTTTTACGTACCGGATTTCTTCTCAAATCCAAGTAACGATATTTCATTCTTATATCATCACCACCATCTGTTTCATCTTCTATAGTAAAAGGTGGAACGAGTGCCGGATTTAAAACTGTAATTTTTTCTGGATTAATTTCAATATCACCGGTAACTAATTTATCGGATTTTGAATAGCGCTCCGCAACATTACCAGTAACTGAAATAACAAATTCACGACCCAAGGAACGTGCAACATCTACCAATTCTTTTGAAGCTTTATCTGTTTCAATAGTAATTTGAGTGATTCCATATCTATCGCGCAAATCTATCCAAAGTAAAGAACCTTTATCTCTAACGCCTTGTACCCATCCAGAGATAGTAACCTTTTGTCCTGAATGTGAAATGCGTAATTCTCCGCAAGTGTGTGATCGTAACATATAAAAATTGTTGATTTGTTGATTTCTAGAATTAGAAATTTATACCAATTCTGTTGCGAAATTACTAAAAATAAAGCTTGGTTTGGTTATAAAATTTCTGCTCATTATAGTATCTTTACACAATGGAATTAACCATTTTTAGTGACGAATCGTTTATGCGAGAGGCTTTAAAAGAGGCTCAAAAAGCTTTTGATGCGGATGAAGTGCCTGTTGGTGCTATTGTGGTTTGTCAGAATAAAATAATTGCCCGTGCGCACAATTTAACCGAACGTTTAAACGATGTAACAGCGCATGCCGAAATGCAAGCTATTACTTCGGCAGCAAATTTTTTAAATGGAAAATATTTAAATGAATGTACATTATACGTTACTCTGGAACCTTGTGTGATGTGTGCTGGAGCGGTTTCTTGGGCTCAGCTTGGAAAAATTGTATATGGTGCTGCTGATACAAAACGAGGATTTAATTTAATCAGCAACAATCTGCTTCACCCAAAAACAATAGTAATAGCAGGTATTTTAGCAGAAGAAAGCACTACACTTCTAAAATCTTTTTTTCAAAAAAAAAGGTGATCAATTGACCGTCTTTTAAATTTCTCGCATCTCGACACCATATCATAAACTCCGTAAAGGACTACTCCAACGCTTGTTTCAGATCTGCTATCAAATCCTCAATATTCTCTATTCCAACACTCAATCGTAATAAGGATTCTACCACTCCTGCTTTGTCTCTTTCTTCTTTGGGAATAGAAGCATGTGTCATCGTTGCCGGATGGTTGATCAATGACTCCACTCCGCCCAATGATTCTGCCAACGAAAATACTTTCATGCTGGATGCAATCTTAAACGCATCTTCTTGTTTATTTCCTTTTAAAGAGAAAGAAATCATACCGCCAAAATCACTCATTTGTTTTTTTGCAATGGCGTGGTTTGGACTATCAAGAAATCCCGGCCAATATAATTTGTCGATTTTGGGATGTGTTTTTAAAAACTCTGCAATTTTTCTTCCGTTATAACAATGGCGCTCCATGCGAATGTGTAATGTTTTCAGTCCGCGTAAAACCAAAAAGCTATCCATTGGTCCCGGAGTTGCTCCACAACTATTGTGAATAAATGCTAATTGAGTATATAAATTTTCATCCGTAACGCAAAGTGCTCCCATAATCACATCACTGTGTCCGCCTAAATATTTTGTTGCCGAATGCATCACAATATCAGCACCCAAGGCTAATGGATTTTGTAAATAAGGTGAAGCAAAAGTATTATCAACAGCACAAATCAACTTATTTTCTTTTGCAATTTTAGCACAAGTTTCAATGTCGATAATCTGCATCGTTGGATTAGTAGGTGTTTCCAGCCAAATCATTTTTGTATTTGCATTGATATATTTTTTGATGTTGTTTACATCTTTCATATCAATGAAATGAAATTTAATTCCAAACGGAGCAAATACTTTTGTGAACATGCGGTAACTTCCGCCATACAAATCATCACCTGTAATTACTTCATCACCCGGACGAAGCAATTTCATTACCGCATCAATAGCACCCATTCCGCTCGAAAAACACAAAGCATATTTTGCTCCCTCTAATTCAGCCAAACATTTTTCCAATGCAGTACGAGTAGGATTTTTCCCTCGGGCATAAGCATAACCTTTGTGCTTACCCGGACTTTCCTGCCAGTACGTTGATGTTTGATATATAGGAGTCATGATTGCTCCTGTAGTTGGATCTGGCTCTTGTCCTGCATGTATCGCTTTTGTTCCGAAGCCCAATTGTGTTGAATCTGTCATTGTATTTTTTATTTGAGGTGCAAAGGTAAGAGTTTTGGAGAAAAATTGAAATAAAGGTTTTAACATTTTTTAATTCTTTAAACGAACCTATTTTCGTATATTTGCAATTCAAAATGAAAGTCATTCAAAAAATAACATCCGTATTTTTAGCACTAGTATTTTTACTATCTAGTCTTGGCTTTACCCTAAACAAAATGACTTGTTTTAAAAGCGGTAGAGTTAAAGTGTCCTTGGTAGCTCAAAAAGATTGTTGTCCAGAAAGAGAATCTACTATTCCACTTATTAAATCAAAATGCTGTGATTTATCAAACACTTACTTTAATTTAAGTGATGTTCAACATTCGCAAAAGGTTTCTATAGAGAAACAACTTTTTGTAAAAGCTTCATTTTTAAATTATCAAGTTTATAATTCCGCTTCAATATTTTCTAAACACTCTGTAATTCCTTTTGCAGATTTACCTCCGCCACTATACGGGCGAACACTCTTAAATTTTATTTCTGTCCTTATCATTTGATTTTGTTTTCTAGTTAGATTTCTCGCCCTTGGATAGTGTCTGCTTCAACGCAGAATGCTTAGGGTGACAACTCGAAATGACAATGTGCACGCATGAGCTATTTGTGTGCTTCTATGAAAATTAAAACAAACTCAAATGAATCGATTATTTTATTTAATAGTCCTTTTGTTTTTTGTGAAACCAGTTTCCGCCCAGCACACTATGGGTAAAGTTGTTGGCACAGATGATAAAGGAAAAAAAGAAGCTTTACCAGGGGCAAATGTTTACTGGCGAGGAACAACTATTGGAACCACTTCCGATTTGGATGGAAAGTTTCAGATTCCAAATCCCGATAGCATTCCTGCACAATTAATTGTGAGTATGATGGGTTTTTTGAGTGATACTATTTCTATTCATAAACCTAATCAAATGGATTTACAAATCACTTTGAAAAATTCTGTCACTTTAAATACCGTTGAAGTTGCCGGAACACAAAGTACAACTTTAAATAAACTGTTTACTCCAATCAATACCGAAGTGATAAGTGGAAAAGAATTGTTGAAAGCAGCTTGTTGTAATCTTTCCGAAAGTTTTAGTACCAATGCTTCTGTGGATGTTGCTTTTACAGATGCTGTTTCCGGAGCTAAAAAAATTCAAATGCTCGGATTGGATGGAGTATACACTCAAATTCTTTCGGAGAATATGCCAATGTTACGCGGACTTTCAGCTACTTACGGCATAAATTATATTCCAGGTACTTGGATTGAAAACATTATGGTTACCAAAGGAACGGGCTCTGTTGTGAATGGTTATGAAAGTATATCAGGGCAAATTAATTTAGAGTTTCTCAAACCACAAAATCAGAAAAAAAGATTTTTTATTAATGTTTATGGAAATCAGAAAGGTAGAGCAGAGGCAAATATTCATCTTGCAAAAAAGATAAACACTAAATTAAGTACGATGCTATTTACGCATGCAAGTTCCAGTTTTTTAAAGCAAGATATGAATAAGGATGGTTTTTTGGATATGCCTTTAACGCAGCAATACACTGCTTTTAACAGATGGGATTTTCATAATCAGAAAAATTTTGAAGCTCAGTTTGGTGTAAAAGGCTTGTATGAAACTCGTCAGGGCGGACAAACTAATTTTGTTTATTCTCCGGAAAGGGACTCTTCTAATCGTTATGGAATAGGAATAAATACGAAGTCC
>JAYVZC010000020.1:0-5573 GCA_043783695.1 Bacteroidota bacterium | reverse complement strand
TTGATGATATCGCTACTGCAATTCGTTCCGGGAATCCTAAGAACATTTCTAAATTTTTTATTGAGAACATCGATTTAAAAGTTATCGAGCAAGAAGATGTATATAGCAAACAACAAGCTGAAATGATTTTAAAAGATTTTTTTACAAAACATGCCGTGAAATCTTATACCGTTGCTCATAAAAGTCAGCCTAAAGCGGGTTCTCAATATGTGATTGGAACTTTAGAAACGGCCAATGGAAAATTCAGAACTTATTTTTTAATCAAAACAGTAGGCACACAAACACTTATTCAGCAATTTAGAATTGAAACGGAGAATGAGTAAACAATTAATCCCTGAGCGTCTCTACCATTTTAATATCCAAAAATTTATTGATTCCGCATTAGCTGAAGATACCGGTGACGGTGACCACACTTCTTTAGCTTGTATTCCATCTTCTGCAAAAGGCAAAGCTCAATTACTTGTAAAAGAAAATGGCATTTTAGCGGGTGTTAATTTAGCATTAGAAATTTTTAAAACGGTCGACAAATCGCTCAAAGTAAAAGTTTTCATAAAAGATGGAAACAAAATAAAAGTGGGCGATATAATTCTTACTGTTGAAGGAAAATCTCAATCCATATTATTAGCAGAAAGATTGGTTTTAAATTGTATGCAACGCATGAGTGGTATCGCCACTAAAACTAATTACTTGGTTCAACTTTGCAAAGGCACAAAAACAAAAGTAATCGACACCAGAAAAACAACACCGAATATACGCGGACTCGAAAAATGGGCAGTCGTGCTTGGTGGTGGGGCAAATCACAGAATTGGTTTGTACGATATGATTTTGATAAAAGACAATCACATCGATTATGCAGGAGGAATCAAACAAGCGATTGATGCATCCAAAAAATATTTGAAATCGAAAAACAAAAAATTAAAAATTGAAGTAGAGGCTAGAAATTTAAATGAAGTAAAAGAAATACTTTCTATTGGAGGGATTCACCGAATAATGCTGGATAATTTTCCGATTGCAGATTTGAAAAAAGCAGTAAAACTCATTGCCGGTAAATACGAAACAGAAGCATCGGGCGGAATTACAGAAAAAAATATTCGCAATTACGCTAAGTGCGGAGTCGATTTTATTTCTGTTGGTGCCCTTACACATCATATTAAAAGTTTAGATTTGAGTTTAAAAGCGATTTAAAAATGCAATTCAAAAATATCAGGCGCCTAATAAAATTTAAACCAGCTAATAAAATAATTAGAGCAAGTAAACGCATTGTATTGCCTGGATTTGAAGGACTATCGCTTTACTTAGTGACTAAATTTTTTTTTACGGGACTCCGAAATGGTGCTTTAAACATGCGAGCAACATCATTGTCGTTCAGTTTTTTTTTAGCCCTTTTCCCTACCATAATCTTTTTGTTCACTCTAATTCCGTATATCCCAATTCATGATTTCAATGCTTATCTTTTTGGGCTGCTTCAAAACGTTATGCCAGCCGCTGCTTTTGAAGCAACAGAGTCAACTATAACAGATATCATCAGTAATAAAAAAGGTGGTTTATTATCATTTGGATTTATAGCAGCATTGTATTTTTCCACGAATGGTTTTAATGCAATGATCAATGCATTCAATGAAACCTATCACGACATTGAAACAAGAAATGTTTTACATCAGAGATTAGCTTCATTTTATATGCTGTTTCTAACTGTATTATTGTTGTCGGTATCCATTTCAATACTTATTGCCAGTGAATTGGGCTTAAATCATTTACAACTCAGTAACAAAGGATTGTACTATTTGCTTTCATTTTTCAAATGGATAGTCCTTGCGGGATTATGCTATGCAATAATTTCGTTTAATTATTTTTTAGGACCGAAACGAAAACAGGGTTGGCGATTTTTTTCCGCTGGTTCCATGTTCGCAACAGTATTTATTATTATTGCAACCCTTGTATTTACCTATTACGTAAATAATTTTGGCAACTACAATAAACTTTACGGATCAATTGGAACATTGATAGTAATTATGATGCTTATCTACATCAACTCACTGATATTGCTTTTGGGATTTGATTTGAACGTGAGCATTCACAGTGCTAAGAAACACAAAGATCTATTCAAACATTTGAGTGTTAAATAATATCTCTAGGATCATTATTTGTATCCATTTCCCTTTTATCCTGCTTCCTCTTCATGCGAATATTCATCATTTCTACAAAAAATGAAAATGCAATGGATATATAAATGAATTTTTTATCCACATGTTCGTGGAACGATTCCAGAATAAGCACTACACCAATCATTAATAAAAAGGAAAGAGCCAATACTTTTATTGTAGGATTGTCATTAATAAAGTCGCTTACTTTTCCGGAAAAAATAATCATAATAATCATTGCTATAATTACTGCAAAAATCATAATTAATAAATTGGTAACTAAACCAACGGCAGTTAAAATCGAATCAAAAGAAAAAACAATATCTATCAATACAATTTGCATAACAATTGCATTAAAACTAATTTTCTTTAGATTCATTACATCATCATCATAGCCTTGGATTTTATTATGCAACTCAACTGTGGTTTTATAAAGTAAAAACACTCCTCCTGCAAATAAGATCAAATCTCTACCTGTTACACCAAAATCTCCAACATAAAACAAAGCATCCTTTAATTGCGCAATCCAGGAAATACTAAAAAGCAATGCAACACGCATAATCAAAGCCAGCGCTAGTCCAATTGCCCGTGCTTTTCCTTGTTTCTCTTTAGGCAGTTTTCCTGCTATAATTGAAATAAAGATGATGTTATCTATCCCTAAAACAATCTCTAACACTGATAATGTAAGTAAACTGATAAGTGAGGCTACAGAAAAAAGCTCATTAAAGTCTTGGGCTAAATGCATAAAATTAAATTTTTTTACAAAAGTACGGAGAATTTTTAGATAGAATTTAAAATTTTTGTCTTTGATTTTCAATTACTTAGCAATTATTTTAGTACTATGCGATACAAGGTACTACATTTTATATATATCTTTGCAATGTCATTAACTGGATTTGACGAAATCTAAAAATGAAACCTGATAGCTACAGGAAAAAATTGAACTAACACATTAATTATAAAAAAAATGAACATAGAAAACACAAAAGCGCAAATGAAAAAGGGCGTGCTTGAGTTTTGTATTTTATCGGTGCTTTCAGGAGGCGAAAATTATCCCTCCGAAATTATCACCAAAATGAAAGAAGCAAAACTCATTGTTGTGGAAGGAACATTATATCCTCTGCTTATGCGCCTAAAAAACGATGGCTTATTAAGTTATCGCTGGGAAGAATCAACTTCCGGACCACCACGTAAATACTATAAACTCACTCCTATAGGGGAACAGTTTCTTAAAGAACTTGAAACCACCTGGAATGAACTGGTAGATGCAGTAAATAAAACAATACAAAAATAAGATTGGGATTAAAAAGTTGATAAGCAACCAAATCACAAACTAAAAAACTTAAAAAAATGAACAAAACAATAACAATGAACTTAAGCGGTATCATTTTCCACATAGAAGAAGATGCATATGAAATGCTTAACAAATACCTGAGCACCATCAAAGGTTATTTCAAAGACTCGGAAGGTCGCGATGAGATCATGAGCGACATTGAAGCCCGCATTGCTGAAATGCTTCAAGAAAAAGTAAACAACACAAAACAAGCGGTTCTTAAATTGGATGTGGAAAGCGTAATTGCAGTTATGGGTAAGCCCGAAGAATTTGCAGGAGATAGTTCCGAAAATTCTGAAAACGCAAAAAGCCAGTCGACACAAAATGAGAACAGATCTTCAGGACAAAACTATAAAAGAAGACGAATTTTTCGCGACACAGATGATAAAGTTGTAGGTGGAGTTTGCGCAGGAATAGCAAATTATTTCGACTTTGATCCAATTTGGTTGCGTATAGCATTTGCTGTGAGTTTCTTTGTATTCGGCTCCGGGTTTTTGTTGTACATCATCTTAATGGTTATTATTCCTAAAGCAAAAACTACTGCTGAAAAATTAGAAATGCGAGGAGAAAAAGTAGATGTAAACAACATCGGAAAGGCTGTTAATGAAGAGTTTGAAGACTTCAAAAAACGTATGAAAGATTTTGGTGACGATGTAAACTCTAAAGATAACAGAGATCGCATAAGAACTTCTACAGAAAGCGTTGGAGATTTTATTAAAGATATTTTTGGAAATATCGTTAAAATTATCGCAAAAATTTTCTCCACATTCTTTGTGATCCTTGCCGTAGTCTTCATGGTCGTGCTATTAGGTTCTGCATTCGGAATGAATTTTATTCATATCAACGAAATGGGACAGAATTATTCCTATTCAATTTATGATGTATCGGATAAATTATTTCCTGCCGACCTATCAATTTACTATTTGGTAATTGGGGCATTACTATTCTGTGGTATTCCTTTACTTGGAATAATTTACGGAGGAATAAAATTATTATTCGGAATAAAAAACAATAATAAAATTATTAAATACACTTTCAATACATTATGGTTAATAGGACTTGGAATACTTATTTATGTTGGCATGCGAACCATGCAAGATTTTTCTTCAGAAGCAAGTGTAAAACAAAAAGTGGAAATTCAACAAAATGATACTTTATTCTTATCCGTTAAGAATTTCGAAAAGTTAGTAGAGAAAGGTGGTGATTCAAAATCGGAATACCATATCGGTAATATGAAATGGAGCTATTATGAAAATGGTGATGAAGATGAATTATTTTATGATCGTGCTATAAGATTCAACATCGAACAAAGTGAAAATAATGAGTTTCAGTTAATAATTACAAAAACGGCAAATGGTGCAAACAAAAATGAAGCACAAACCAGAGCAAAAGAAATAAGTTATATGTTAACTCAAACCGATTCATTGATTGAATTTGAACCACAATTTCAAACGCCTAAAAATGATAAATGGCGAGGACAAGAGGCTAAACTAACATTAAAAATGCCTTTAAATAAAGTGGTTTATTTAAGTAAGAGTATGGAACACATAATTTTTAATATCTCTAACATTAACAACGCAATTGATGATGACATGGTGAACCGCAGATGGATTATGACAAAACAAGGATTGGCTTGTATCGATTGTGAACATTTGCAAACGATTGATATTGAAGACACGCTTGCGCCTGTTAATCCACCAGCACCACTTGACGCACCTGCTCCACCAACAAAAAAACATTCTTTATAAATGCTGTAACTTTTGAATACCTCAAGCGTTATAGAATTGAAAGAGGGTATGAATTTGTGCAAAGATTTTAATAAGGAGAATGAGTTCGTAGCATTTCTCATTCTCCGCCCCTTTCTTCATAAAAGCGATAGGTTATTGTACTTATCGCTTTATTTTTTTATATTTGTTGAAATGCTTATTCATGAAAAAAACGGCTTTCATATTCCTTTTTAGCTTTTCTATTTCATCAACTATTGCACAAGACACTATTTTTAAGCGAAATAATGATGTTGTGGTTTCAAAAGTTTTAGAAATTACTCCCACAGAAATAAAATATAAGAAATTCAACTTTCAGGACGGTCCGACTTATAT
>JAYVZC010000019.1:0-2321 GCA_043783695.1 Bacteroidota bacterium | reverse complement strand
CTTTAACAGGATTTTTCTCTGAACGTCCCCAAGCTTCTACTGTTCCGTCCTTTGCAGGTTTCTGCTCGTCAGCACTACCAAGCTCCATCCAATCACCGTGCTTTTTAAGCATTGAATGAAGGTCTGTAAGACAACGGATGTCATATAATAACACCGTCTTACCAACTGTGCAAACTAAAACTTCCTTGCCGTCTTTTTCGTCAACGTGCATAGTATATTCCGATGTCAATGGAGGCGTTTTTAAAACTAACGGCTTTTCTTTTGTTCCGATTTTATTTTTCATTTCAAATTATTTTTTATGAGTTGATAAATTATTAAACACTACCTTTTATATTCCATCGCTGCCAGTTTTCCTTTAGTAAAAATTCTTTTAAAGATGTGGATTTGATGGAGGGGAATTCTCTTTTTCGAATTGAAATATCGGCAGTAAATCCTTTTTTGTTAAACCAATTGAACATTAAATAAAGCTCCTTGTCCATTACTAATTTTACAATGAATAACGGCAATCGTTTAAATTTTACTTTCTTTCCAAGAACATGAGCCATTGTGTTAGCTACTTCTTCGTTGGTTAATTCATCGCCCGAAATTTCAATTGTCTTGCCTGAATACTTTTCAGGACTTCTAAATATTTCAACAACATATTTACCAATATCATCCAAAGCAATCATCTGATGCTTTTTTCCTGACTGTATAGAATCAAATAATTTTCCTCCCAAAATCCCTTTGAACACCTGGGGTATGTAATAGTTTTCCATAAACTTTACAGGTCGTATGATGGTGTATGGCAGGCCAATGCTTTTGATATATTTTTCTATGGTGTGCTTTGATTCAAAATGCGGAACGCCCGTATTGCTGTCTGCATTACAAACCGAACCATAAACAAAATGCGAAATATTATTATGCTTTGCCGCATCAGCCATGTTTTTGCCAAATGCAATTTCTTTTTCGGCACCGCATTCAAAATAATTTTGAATGCTGAAAACACCATCACAATTTTTCATTACGTCTTTCAACGATTGAAGGTTCGACATATCTCCTTTCACAACTGTTATTCCTTTTGAAAGAAGGACTTGAGCCGAAACGCTTTCAGGAGTTCTTGAAAGAGCTTTTACATTGAATCCGTTTTTAAGCAAGTGTTCAACTACAGCACCGCCTTGCCTTCCGGTAGCACCGGTAACTAAAATTGTTTTCATATTAGTTGTTTAAAATATTGTTTGATGAACCTACTAAAGTCAACAACTCTTGCTTGGGTGGAGATTCTAATCCACTAGCTTTAAGTTGAGTTTGAAAGTTTTTAAACGAAGGTAATTCATTTAAAAATTTCTGGTCTTCGTCTGACTTAAAAAATGCGGTATGAATAAAAGTTTTATTGTCAGCGGATAAACAAGCATTGTAATTGATGCCTTGATGATTTGCATTTTGCAAATCAGTCATTACATTTTTTATATTGCTTTGATTTTGTTCTGCAAACTCTGCTTTTGTTGTATAGGTTACTTTAACTATTTTCATTTCGTTTGATTTTAGATTATAAAATTATTTGGCACTCATAATTGTTTCCGATTCCTTTTTCAAGTCGCTTGCAAATTGCTCAAACGATTGGTCAAATGACGGTATCATTTTAGCATACATCGGAAACATTAATCCGCCAATTCTTTCTGTCATTGCGAATGTGACAGCTCCACTACCATTTTTTGTTATAGTATAAACACGATTTCCTTGACCGTCTCCCCAAACTAATTTTTTCTCGAGCTCAAACTCTTTCACTTTGAGTTTAAAGGTTCTCTTCGCATCAAGAATTGATTTTAGTTTGATTTTTTCGCCTATCGCAATGTTCCCTTCAATAGAAGTTACTGTTGAATTCCAACGTGGATAGTCAGAAGCTTTAGTTAATAAAGCCCATACAATTGCCGGGTCGGCTTTAATTTCAATACTTACTGATGTTTCTCTGTGAAAAGTAGTTTTAACGGTTGTGGCTTTTCCGTTTTGAGCCATTGTTGCTGTTGTCATTATTGTGATTGTTAAAATTGTGATTAAATACTTCATTTTTTGTTTTGTTTTCTATTTTGACGATTGAGCAAAACAAAACGATAGGATTAATCAGCAGTTTTTTCCAAATATTTTTCCATTACTTGTCTATTGTGTTCTAAATGATGCAGTTGTAATTCAGATGCTTTTGATTTAAATGGGTCAATTTCTCTTAAAATCTGCATCCTTAAATCAAATAAATGCTCCTTATCTCCTTTTTCGGCTTCCTTAACCAAATCAGTTTTCATTAATTCTTCTTGCGTATTTTGTTTGGGATTAAAAATACCGTTGAGTTC
>JAYVZC010000018.1:0-2323 GCA_043783695.1 Bacteroidota bacterium | reverse complement strand
TAAAAATGGTTGTTTATTCCAATGGAATGAAGGAAGCATTTGAACAAGAGCAGGTTGTAACAGTAAATAATAACCAGTATGTTAACAACATTAACCTTAGTAATAAGATTAATGATTATGAAAGATATTTTCGTTACCAAAACCGTGTAATGAACCAACCTGAAATGCAAAATTTATTACTCTCAACAAAAGATAAAAAAATCATGGGTTTAGTGGCACAAGCAAAAGATTCCAGAAGAATGGAACTTATTGGTTTTGCTGCAATTCCTTTAGGCATTGGTGCCTATGGTCTTTTTATAGCAAGTACATTAAATGGCTCATCAAATCCAGGATTAAACGATGAGCTTTTAGCCGGAGGAGCTTTTTGTATAATAGCTGCAATTGCTTGCCCTATAATTTCAAAAGTAAATAGAAATAAAAAAGTAAAATTCAACAGTGAAGCTATTAAACTTTATAACCAAAAATTTTAATATGAAAAACATTCTCCTAATAATACTCTTTAGTTTTTTTGTTGAAAATTTTTTTGCTCAAGATACCATCACGAAAAATAATTCCGAAAAAATTATTGCGAAAATTTTAGAAATCTCGTCAAATGAAGTCCGCTTTAAAAAATTCGATTTTCAAGATGGTCCCACTTACATCGAAAAAAAATCAGATATTAAAATGATTGTTTATTCCAACGGAGTAAAAGAAGTGTTTGAACAAAAACAACCAGAAAAAACTGTAATTCAAGTTACTGACAATGTTGATTATTATGGAGGAACAGCTACAACATCTAACAAAATAGAAATTTTGGGAAGAGTAAAGTTTAAGCAAAAAGACAGATATTTAAATGAACGTAACTTGCAAAATGTTTTGATTCAAACAAAAGATAAACAAATAATCGCTTTAGTAACGGAAGCTAAAACTTCAAAAGCAATGCAATACATTGGATTTGCTGCTATTCCTTTAGGAATTATAGGATTAGGATTAATAGCCACAAGTCCACAATATTCGTATAGCGGAGCAATAACCTATAACGATGGGATGCTAGCCGGTGGGACTCTGTGTTTAATTGCAGCCGTTGCTTGTCCAATTACGTCAGGGGTATTCAAGAAAAGACGATTAAATGATAATAGAGAAGCTATTAAATTGTACAATCAAAAGTTTTAACATCTCAATTATCAAGCACTTACAAGCTCCAAACCTTTTTTCCACAAAATCCTAAAACATCCCTTTTTTGCTATTACAAATACTTATATTTGTGATTATAGATTAATGCCCATTTTTTATGTCAAACGAAGAAACAATGTCTTCAGGAAAAGCAAAAGTTACTGAGTACATCAAAATAGTATTAAACGATTTTCGGATTGCGAATGAAAGTCGTGAAGCCAGCTTAATGGGCAGACGGGAAGTTCTCACAGGAAAAGCCAAATTCGGAATTTTTGGTGATGGAAAAGAAATTGCTCAATTGGCAATGGCGAAAGTTTTTCAAAATGGAGATTTCCGCTCCGGATATTACCGCGATCAAACGTTTATGTTTGCTACGGGAAATCTTTCTTTGCAGGAATGGTTTGCAGGTTTGTATGGACATACGGATGCAGATGCAGAACCAATGAGTGCTGGACGACAAATGGGCGGACACTTTGGTACACGCAGTTTGAATGCTGATGGAACTTGGAAAGATCTTACAAAAATAAAAAACTCATCACCCGATATTTCACCAACAGGCGGACAAATGCCTCGTTTGCTTGGATTGGCAATGGCTTCAAAGCATTTTAAATTAAATCCAGATTTACAAAAAGAACAATTTCATCATTTGTCAAACAAAGGAAATGAAATTGCTTTCGGAACAATTGGTGATGCAAGTACTTCAGAAGGACTTTTTTGGGAAACTATAAATGCTGCAGGAGTAATGCAAATTCCAATGTTGGTTTCAGTTTGGGACGATGGTCATGGAATTTCTGTTCCGAAAAAATATCAAACTACAAAAGAAAGTATTTCTGAAATATTAAAAGGTTTCCAAAGAGAAAATGGTGGAAACGGGTATGAAATTTTCAAAACAAAAGGCTGGGATTATGCACATCTGTGCGAAACATACGAGAAAGCAAGTAACGTTTGTAGAGAACAACACGTTCCAGTTTTAATTCACGTAGAAGAAGTAACTCAACCGCAAGGGCACAGCACATCCGGTTCTCACGAGCGTTACAAATCAAAAAATCGTTTGCAATGGGAAACAGATTTTGATGGAATAAAAAAATTACGTGAATGGATTTTATCAAATAAACTTTCTACAGAAAACGAATTAGCAGAGATTGAAGAGAATGCAAAAAAGACTGTACGT
>JAYVZC010000017.1:0-2326 GCA_043783695.1 Bacteroidota bacterium | reverse complement strand
GTAAGGAAGTCAGCGAGGTCATCTAAAATCTTTTTTGATGCAGGACGCAAAGTTGATTTATCCAAATCGTACTCAATACCCGGAATCACAATATCCCCGGAAGGAATAGGCGACAAGAAAAAATCTTTTACCAAGTGAGCCGATTCTGTTAAACCGAATGTTGTTATGTTTCCTGCATCACCAAAGAATTTATTTTTTTGTGCTTTTAAATACAATTCCATTCCTTCATCCAATGCTGTGAAATAATTTCCATCGGCATCCGTAAATAAAAAGAAAGGCTCTTTGTCTCCTCTGATGTCTTTCAAGGTTATCATGGAATTAGAAATAACTTGATTTGTTTCGGCATTGTAAACAGTTCCTTTTAAATCAAATACTAAAGGATCTTTTTCAATGGAATAAATTTTTAAACAAGCGCCTCCATTACAATCTTTACAAGCCTCTCTGTCGGAAGTTAAAAATCCATTTCGCTGACTACGCTCTAAAACAAAGTATGCGTCATCTTTACTGGAGTTAAAAGGAGTTCCTAAATTTTTAGGAGACGACCATAATGAATCACTATTGAAAGATGATTTAAAAATGTCTAATCCACCAAAACCAGGATGCCCGTTTGAACTGAAATATAAAGTAGAAGTATAATAATGATAAAATGGAGTTACCTCATCTTCTGAAGTATTAAATAATGAGCCCATATTAATTGGTGGGCCGGTTGGACGACTATCATCATCTAAATTCACATACCACAAATCCATTTTACCAAAACCTCCCGGGCGGTTAGAAGAAAAATATAAAATACTTCCATCAGGAGAAAGAGAAGGCTGCATGGTTTTGTAACCGGCAAGATTAATATTGTCATTTAACTTTTCGGCACCAAGCCATTTATCATTCATTGATTTTGAAAGATAGATAGCGCACTCATTTTTATTTGTGGTAGACCAGCGAGTGAAAAAATAATTGCTTCTATCCAATGTTAAAAATCCTGCACCTTCGTGCATTTCTGTATTTGCAGGACCCGAAACTTTACTTAAATCAGTCCAACCATTATTTGTTTTCTTTAAAGTATAAATATCACAAACGTATTTTGGGTCTTGTTTCTTTGGATCTAAAACAGTATTGCCATCACGCGCAGTTGTAAATTGAATTGTATTTGGATCGCCATAATAATTTACAGCAAAATTTGCTGTTCCTTTATTGAAGAGTGAATCCATTATTGGAGCTACAGTAACACCTGATTTATTATTGGCAGTATCGGTAGCTAAATAGCATCCTGCAATTTTTAATTTCGATTGTAAAAACATTACAGAGTCTTTCTTCTCCGCATCGGTCATTACCATTTCAAAATTATAAGCAGCACCCGGATAGCGTTGATTTTTCATCAAAGCATCGCCATACCAAAAACGTTCGTATGGATAATCAGTGGGCTTATTGTCAACAGATTTTTTAAACCAAATTTCTGCATTTGCATAATCGCTATTCAATCGATAGCTATCTGCAATTTGATGAATGGCATATTGTTCAACCGGATTAGAAGTAACTATTTTAGTTGTATCAACTACTTTAATACTATCTTTATTTTTTTTAGCAGGAGGGATGTAAGGTTTTGGTTCATAAGGACGAGTATAGTCCCCGGAAGTTCCTTTATCAACTACTTTTAAATAAAATGAAATAGCCGTTTTATAATCTCCATTTTTATATGCAGCATCAGCATATTCCATCCACTCTCTTTTGCTTTGAGCAAAAGAAGTTACAGTTACAAACAGAAATAACAGTGCAAAAATATTTTTCGTACTTCTCATAACTATAATCTTGGGCAATTAGCTAATGGGTTAGGTTTGCTTCTGCGAGCAACGTAGGTTAATGAAATCTCGAAACCACCACGGTAATTCGAGATTTGTTTTAACGAAGACGTATTGATGTCATAACTAATACGTGCAGTGTAAGAACCCTTTTTTAATCCAGCTTCAATAATTGCTGCATCTTTATTTCTGTATGTTGGTCCGAATATTAAATACGTATCGGAATTTTTTAGGAAGTAGTGTAATAATAATGTAGCAGTAAATTCCTGGTCGTTGATTTGTTTCATATAAATGAACTTAGGCAACAATTGAACTTTTTCGTTGATATTTACTTTCACACCACCATGAGCATAATAACGTATTGGTAATTTATTGGAAGTATTATAAAAAGATTCACTTGGTTGAGTTAAGTGAAATGCAGAAAATCCAACAAATGGGTTTAATCGAGAATTATCTTTTGCGAAATAATATAAAAATCCTGCATTGATATCAGCAATTAAAAAAGTACTGTTGCTAAATGTTTCGCCACTTGG
>JAYVZC010000016.1:0-5602 GCA_043783695.1 Bacteroidota bacterium | reverse complement strand
CAGGCCTCTCTCCTTCACATTTCAAGCAATTAAAAGACAAGAGAAGAAGTCCGATTGAAGAAATAGGAAACCTGTCTGCCGAACAGGCAGGTTCTAATAGCACCAATTAATCAGCACAAAAAATGGCTAAAGGAAAAAAATCGGATGAGTTGATCAATGTTAACAAGGAGCTTCTTCTTCAAAATAAAGAGAAAGAAAAACGGGCTGCAAAATTAACTATTGCGAATAAAAAACTTGAAGCATTAAGCTATTCCGAAAAATTAGCTTCTCAATATGCCAGAAGTCTTATTGAGGCGAGTCGTGACCCTTTATTCACAATCAGCCCAAAAGGAAAAATTACAGATATGAATGAGGCAACGGTGCAAGTAACAGGAGAATCACGCAAAAAAATGATCGGCACCGATTTCTTCAATTATTTTACTGAACCTAAAAAAGCAAAAACCGTTTATCAGGAAGTATTTTCAAAAGGCTTTGTTGCAGATTATCCGTTGACAATAATTGATGGCGAGCTTACCGATGTTCTTTTTAACGGATCGGTTTATAAAGACGATAAAAATAAAGTTCTGGGTGCAGTTGTGGTGGCAAGAGTTATTACAGAACAAAAAAGAATAGAAAAAGAATTGATAGAGGCTAAAGTATTTGCAGAATTAGCAACAGAAATTGCCCGTGAAGAAAAAATTAAAGCCGAAAATGCAACACGAATTGCTGAGGATGCTGTAAAAGCAAAACAGCAATTTTTGTCTAACATGAGTCATGAGATCCGAACACCAATGAATGCGATTATCGGATTTACAAAAGTGGTTTTGAAAACAGATTTATCAGCAAAACAAAAAGAGTATTTATCAGCTATAAAAATTAGTGGTGATGCATTGATTGTTCTCATCAATGATATACTAGATTTAGCAAAAGTTGATTCTGGAAAAATGACATTTGAGCAAACACCTTTCAAAATGGCAGTATCCGTTTCGGCCATGCTTCATTTATTTGAAACAAAAATTTTAGAAAAAAATTTAGAGTTAGTTAAAGAATATGACAATAGAATTCCAGAGGTACTTTTAGGGGACTCTGTGAGATTGCATCAGATTATTTTAAATTTAGTAAGTAACGCAGTAAAGTTTACTTCAGAAGGAAAAATTACTGTAAGCGTGCGACTTTTAAATGAAGATGAAGAAAAAGTAACACTTGAGTTTGCAGTAAAAGATACCGGGATCGGAATATCAGCTGATAAAATAGCTGGTATTTTTGACGATTTTCAACAAGCAACTAGTGATACTTCAAGATTATATGGAGGAACGGGGTTAGGACTTGCCATTGTTAAGCAATTAGTTGAACCACAAGGTGGAAGCGTGCGTGTTGAAAGTAAAATGGGTAAAGGATCTACTTTCAGTTTTATTTTAAGTTTTAAAAAGACGGCAGCAATGGCTGAAGAAGAATTAGCCATAGTTGCATTGGATGAGGAAATTAAAAGTATAAAAGTTTTAGTTGTTGAAGACATCGCTCTTAATCAATTATTAATGAAAACACTATTGGACGATTTCGGATTTGACCGGGATATTGCAAGCAATGGAAAAATTGCTATCGAAAAATTACAAAAAAAATCCTATGATATTATTTTAATGGACCTGCAAATGCCAGAAATGAATGGATTTGAAGCTACGCACCACATCCGGAACAAAATGAATTCTAAAATTCCTATTATCGCTTTAACTGCGGATGTAACAACGGTAGATCTGGAAAAATGCAAGTCGGTTGGTATGAATGATTATATTTCTAAGCCTGTTGACGAAAAATTATTATACAATAAAATAATTGGATTAGTAAAAAAGGCAACCGTTATCATGACTAAAGAAAATCGAAATACTCAAAATAACGGAAAATTAAAGTGTATCAACCTGGATTATTTGATTCATCGCACCAAATCCAATCCTGAATTAATGATGGAGATGATTTCGCTTTACTTGGAACAAACTCCACCTTTGATTAGCGCGATCAAACAAAGTTTGTTAGATGAAGATTGGAATCTATTGCACGCTTCGGTACATAAAATGATTCCTTCATTTTCGATAGTAGGCTTACACACAGACTTTGAAAATATGGCAAAAAAGATTCAGGAATATGCAACTATTCAGCAAAAGACGGATGGAATACACGATCTCGTATTGCAACTCGAAAATATTTGTTCGCAGGCATGCGAAGAATTGCAAGAAGAATATAATTTGATTAAAAATAATAAGAAATGAAAAACGAGAAAATAAAACTTTTCCTGGTAGATGACGATGCATTGTTTTTGAAATCTTTGGAAATTGAATTTTTAGAACATGCCGATTTTGCTATTAAAACTTTTCCAACGGGAGAAATCTTAATGGAAAATTTACATTTAAATCCGGATGTGATCATACTTGATTACCAACTTGACGGGGTTGATAAAACTGCAATGAATGGAATGGAAACATTGGACAAAATAAAGGCTTCAAATCCAGACATTCCGGTTGTTATGCTTTCCTCACAGGACAAAATTGATGTTGCAATAAATTGTATGCACCACCGGGCTTTTGACTATGTAGTAAAAAGCGAAACCGCTTTCGTTCGTTTGCAAAAAATTATTACTACCATTTTTAAATATAAAAAAATGGAAAAAGAGTTGAGTTGGTATATGGATAGAATGTAAAATATAAGTGAATTAAACATTAAAATGAATATGAAACCCGAACAACTTTTGCCCTTTAAAATTTTGCTTGCCGATGATGATGCTGACGACTGTTTTTTCTTTGAAAAGGCATTGAAGGAAATACCAATAGTGACGGATCTAACAATTCTTAGGGATGGTGAACAACTAATGAATTACCTCAATGATAATTCTGAACAACTTCCTCATATTTTATTTCTTGATCTAAGCATGCCCCGTAAAACCGGATTCGAATGTTTATCAGAAATAAAAGAAAACGAAAAACTAAAAAGGATTCCAGTTGTAGTTTTCACAACATCCTTTACAAGCGGAATTGAGTTTGAGAAGAATTTGATCAGTACACTTTCTGATATTGGATCGGAAGAGTACATCCGAAAACCTAGTGATTTTGAGCAACTAAAACAGATTATTCACTCTTCACTTAACAAAGTGATAGAAAAAATGTCAAAAATTCATTAATCAAACCCATGTAAACATGAGCTCAAAACAACTAAACATCTTGCTAGCTGACGATGACCAAGACGATTGTGTCTTTTTTGAATCGGCATTAAAAGAATTGTTGCCATCCGCACATCTTAAAATTGTGAATGATGGGGAAAAACTAATGAATTACCTGACAGAAAAAGAATACAACACCGACTCCACAGATGTTCTTTTTCTCGATATTAATATGCCACGAAAAAACGGCATAGAGTGTTTATCTGAAATGAAACAAAATGCCAAATTAAAAAACATTCCTGTGGTAGTGTTTTCTACCTCTAATTCATGGGACACAATAAACATGCTATTTAAGAGCGGAGCAAATGTTTATATACATAAACCAAGTGATTTTGCTCAACTCAAACAAGTTATTCATCATGCACTTCCAATTGCAAAAGAAAAAACAAACTCAAAGAATCCTTTAAAATATATTCTTAACGCAGCAAATGGTGAGAGGCCAACGGCTATAAACTAGGATTAAAATATAGAGAAAATATTAATTCATCGATTACAAGAAGTCAATAGAAAATACAAGATCATGAACTCAAACAAATTAAATATCCTTCTTGCAGATGACGATGCAGACGATCGTATCTTTTTTAAGCAAGCATTGGACGAATTATCGATACCTACAAACTTGACAACAGTAAATGATGGAGAGGAATTGATGAATTACCTTTCTAAAAGTGAACCAGGCAGTAACGAAATAGATGTGATCTTTCTGGATATCAATATGCCTCGAAAAAATGGCATTGAATGTTTATCTGAGATAAAACAAAATGAAAAACTGAAGCACATTCCGGTAGTTATGTTTTCAACTTCCAATGCTTGGGACAGCATAAATATGCTTTTTAAGAGCGGAGCACATGTATACATTCACAAACCAAGTGATTTTTCTCAACTCAAACAAGTTATTCATCATGCATTACCAATAGCTGCTGAAAATAAATTTTCAAACGGTAAATTAAAATATATTCTGAACGCATGAACATAAAACAGCTCAATATTCTTCTGGCGGATGATGACATGGATGATTGTATCTTTTTTAAGCAAGCAATAGAAGAATTACTACCTGTCAACAATCTAAAAGTATTGCATGATGGAGAACAACTCATGCAATACCTTACAAATGATGAAAACAAATTACCCCATGTCCTTTTCCTGGACATAAACATGCCACGCAAAAATGGTTTCGAGTGTTTATCAGAAATAAAACATAGTGAGAAACTAAAACACCTTCCTGTAATTATGTTTTCCACCTCCTTTGAACAAGAAGTTATAAATCAACTTTACGAGAATGGAGCGCAATATTTTATACGTAAACCCTCTGAATTTTCACAATTCAAAAAGATAATTCAGGAAACACTCGTTCTTATAGTTAAAGATTTGTCTTTTGACAAAGCAGGGAAAATTTCACAACCTACAAAAGAAAATTTTGTCCTTCTGGTTGAAAAATATAATCATATGTAATATCTACCTAAAGTATCCGCGATTTGGGCTTCACATTAAATTAAAATGATTAATCTCTGCTGAAATAAAAAAATGGAAAATACAAAAACTCAAGAATCCCGCTACGCCAGAACTTTGATAGAGGCAAGTTTAGATCCCCTGGTTACCATAAACAGAGATGGAAAGATCACAGATGTGAATGATGCATTGGTGAGAATTACCGGTATTAAACGTAAAGAATTTTTAGATACTGACTTCTCAACTAATTTTACTGAAAAAGAAAAAGCTCACGAAGCTTATTTGCAGGTGATTGAAAAAGGATATGTTACAGATTTTCCCTTAACAATAAAAAATAAAAACGGGACCTTATCGGATGTATTATACAATGCTTCCGTTTATAAAGACAATAAAGGTACTATCCTTGGAGTTTTTGCAGCTATCCGTGATGTTACATCACAAAAAGAGGCCTACCAATATGCCCGGAGTTTGATTGAAGCAAGTTTAGATCCTTTGGTTACAATCAGTGCTGCGGGAAAAATCACAGACATGAACGAGGCATTTGTGAAGGCCACCGGCTTCTCCCGTGAAGTACTAGTAGACACAAACTTCTCTGCTTATTTTACAGAACCACAAAAAGCACAAGGTGGTTATGAACAGGCTTTCGAAAAAGGTTTTGTTGCAGATTATCCATTAACAATAAAACACAAAAATGGAAATTTAAGTGATGTGCTTTACAATGCTTCTGTATATAAAGACAGTAAAGGGAATGTTGTAGGTGTTTATGCAGCAGCCCGGGATGTTACAGAACAAAAATGGGCAATAGAATTACGGGTTGCCAATAAAGAACTTGCTTTTCAAAACGATGAAAAAGAAAAACGTGCTGCGGAATTAGATGTTGCCAACAAAGAACTTGCCTTTCAAAATGACGAAAAAGAAAAACGTGCCGCTGAATTGGACATTGCCAACAAAGAGCTGGTCTTCCAAAAT
>JAYVZC010000015.1:0-2338 GCA_043783695.1 Bacteroidota bacterium | reverse complement strand
TCGTTTACCATCACTACCAATTGTTGAAATTGAATCACGAAACAATTCAATTTCATCCACTTTATGATTTTCCATAAATTATTTATTCTCAATCTTTTACGCTATCTACTTTAGGCAAATCAATTGCTGTACTATCAATAGATAACGAATCTTTTACAATTCCTGCTTCATTATATAATTCACCTTGTGCTTCCTTTTGATTTACAGGATTAGTTCCAACTAATGCTTTTATATAACTAGCGACTTGATTTATTTTCAATGGTGTTAAGTCGGTTTGCCATGATTTCATTCCTTTATCGGGCCAACCATATTTTATAGTTGTGAAAATATCTTTTATACTACCACCGTGTAACCAGTATTTATCAGTAAGATTAGGTCCTACTCCACCTTCCCCTAATTGTCCATGACATGCAGCACAATTCTCTGTATATACATTTGCGGCTTCCGCCAATTCGTGTTTATCTAAAATTATTTTAACATTGTTTTCAGTCACATTATTCGCCATTGTTTTCTGATATGCTTCTTTTGCTTCGTTTGCTTCAGCCATTGCTTTGCTATACTCAGCCAATTGTAAATCACCTGTTGCTGTAACATGGTAATGAGTCAAATAAAGAAAAGCAAAAATAATTGTTGCATAAAAACCATATTTCCACCAAGGTGGAAGATCATTGTCCAACTCCCGAATTCCATCATATTCGTGATCAAACATAATTTCCTCTTCATTTTCAATAGAAACAGACGCGTTAACTTTTTCTAATAAAGAAACAGGTTCTTCAACAGGCTCTTCAACTACTACTGCTTTTTCAACTCTTGCAAGCAATTTGATTGAATTTATAAGTACAGCAATTATTATTAATTCAAAAACAATAATCAATAAGGTTAAATAAAAAATACCACTGCTCAAGCCACCATATTCTGACTGACTTGTTGAGGTATAAAACATTTCCTGAGAGAAGCTATCTTTTCCACAAAGAAGCAACAACATTAAAACTGCACTAATAATTTTAGTCTTATTATTATTTCTATGCTTTGTTGCTTCACCAACCTTTGACAAAACATCTGCTAAAACAGCAATAATTATTATTAACAAAACAATTACTCCCAACATCATAAGAAACAATGGGTTTCCAAACAATGATAAACTATCGTAATGTTCTTCTTTAACATTAGAATGAGCAAAACTGCCAATTGTTAATAGTAAAAGTATACAAGTAAGAAAACATTTTTTAATTGCCTTAGGGCTTCTGATAAAATTTCTAGAAATCATCTTTTTCATAATACAAATTATTGCTGTTTCGATTCTGTTGTTTCTAAAGGAATATTTTTCATTTTCAAAATTCTTTGCTTATCTACTCTAAATACCCATATAGTAAGCAAAACAAAAAATGTAAAAAAAATAGCTAGTGATATTAGCGGGAATATCTCTATGCCCGCAATTGCCTCTAAATAGTTTATAAATTTCATAGTTTTATTTTTTAGTCGGTGATTTTTTATCTGCTTTAATATCTTTTCCTAATTTTTGCAAATAGGCAATTACTGCAACAATCTCTCTATCACTTAATGTTTCAATTTTATCTTTTTTAAGATTTGATGCAATCGAATCAGCTTGTATCATCAAGTCTCTGTTAGCAACCTTATCATAATCTTTTGGATATGGCACACCTAATTTTATCATTGCTCTAATTTTTGCTGGAGTAGAAGCTGTGTCTATTTTATCATCCAATAAGAATGCATAAGCAGGCATAATAGAGCCTGGCGACATAGTTGTAGGATCCATCATGTGATTGTAATGCCAAGAGTCGGGATATTTATTACTTTCTCTTGCTAAATCAGGGCCAGTACGTTTAGAACCCCATTGAAATGGATGGTCGTAAACAAATTCTCCGGCTTTTGAATATTCGCCATAACGTTCGGTTTCAAATCTTAAAGGTCGAACCATCTGTGAGTGACAGGTATAACAACCTTCACGGATATAAATATCTCTTCCTTGTAATTCAAGAGGAGTATAAGGTTTTACACTTGCGATGGTTGGAATATTTGATTTCACTAAAAATGTTGGAACCATTTCAATTACACCGCCAATTAAAATAACAACCAAACTAACAAGCATCAATTGGATTGGCCTGCGCTCAATCCATCTGTGCCAATGTTCTCCTTCATGTCCGCCTTCAATTTTCGCTAATGCTGGAGCTTCTGCTTCTTCATTTTCAAGCAAGGAACCCGCTTTAACGGTTTTCATTATGTTGTAAGCCATCAAAATAAAACCAACTAAATACATTGTTCCTCCAAGAGATCTCATAATATACATTGGCCTCAACTGAGTCACTGTTTCTAAAAA
>JAYVZC010000014.1:0-5629 GCA_043783695.1 Bacteroidota bacterium | reverse complement strand
AAGTGACCAAGAACATCTTGCTTTAGTAAAAGGAAAATGGGAAAAAGATGAACCAATTTTGGTACGTGTGCACTCTTCTTGTTTAACAGGCGACATCTTTGGCTCTTGCCGATGTGATTGCGGACCGCAACTTCATAAATCTATGGAAATGATTGAAAAAGAAGGAAAAGGAGTTATTGTTTACATGAATCAAGAAGGACGCGGAATAGGATTGATGAATAAACTCAAAGCTTACAAATTACAAGAAGAAGGGCGAGATACTGTTGAAGCAAATGAAGAACTTGGCTTTAAGCCTGACGAGCGTGATTACGGAGTTGGTGCACAAATATTGAGAGACCTAGGTGTTTCAAAAATCCGCTTGATGAGTAACAATCCAAAAAAACGTGCCGGATTAATTGGTTACGGGTTAGAAATTGTAGATAATATTTCTATTGAAGTGGAATCCAACGAACACAATAAATTTTATCTGCAAACCAAACGTGATAAAATGGGGCACTCTCTAAAAATTGATTAGTAGTGATTAAAAATTAAACGTATGCTTCGAAAGTATATGAAAATTGGGGTATATAACATTATACCGACTTGATTTGCAAGTTTACGCAATGTCGTTTAGACAATTACGTTGTTTAAATGATAACGACTACTATGAAAATTAAAATCCTATATTTTTTATTATTATTTTACTTGCACCAATACAGACCATTGCTCAAGACCTTTTAAGCAATCCTGAAATTATGCGCAATCTATCAAAAGATTCGACATACACTGTGTTTTATGAAAATGGACAATTATCTCAAAAATATATAACTCTTGTATAAGCAAACTAAATTTAATTTTTCAAATAATTTGACAAACAAAAGCAGAAAAAAATAAATATCTTGATTCTATTTTAAGCTTTCACACCTACCGACCGACAGGCAGATTTGCACGAATAATATTTAAAGCACCGCCTGCTTTAAACCATTCTATCTGTTGTGCATTGTAAGTATGATTTGCTTTGATCTCATCTTTACTTCCGTCAGCATGTTTAAATACCAATGTTAAAGGGATATTTGGAGCAAAAGAGGTTAAACCAAGAATATCAATTACATCATCTTCTTTGATTTTTTCATAATCTGCTTTGTTCGCAAATGTTAATCCTAACATTCCTTGTTTTTTCAAGTTTGTTTCGTGAATACGGGCAAACGATTTTACCAATACAGCACGAACACCTAAATGACGAGGCTCCATAGCTGCATGTTCACGAGATGAACCTTCACCATAATTTTCGTCACCAACTACAATAGAACCAATATGTTCCGCTTTGTAGGCACGTTGAACTTTAGGAACTGAATCATACGTTCCTGTCAATTGATTTTTTACGCTGTCGGTTTTTTCGTTGAAGAAATTTACCGCACCAATTAACATGTTATTTGAAATATTATCTAAATGTCCGCGAAATTTTAACCATGGTCCAGCCATAGAAATATGATCGGTTGTACATTTTCCTTTTGCTTTAATCAATAATTTTAATCCTTTCAAATCAACACCTTCCCAAGCAGCAAACGGATTTAATAATTGTAGACGACTTGAAGTTGGAGAAACAACAACACTCACGTTACTTCCATCAGTAGCCGGAGCTTGAAAACCTGCATCCTCAACTGCAAAACCTTTTGGAGGCAATTCATCGCCAGTCGGAGCATCTAATTTTACTTTTTCTCCTTTTTCGTTTGTTAAAAAATCGGTTAAAGGATTAAAAGTTAAATCTCCTGCAATAGCCATTGCTGTTACAATTTCAGGAGAAGCAACAAATGCATAAGTGTTTGGATTTCCATCCGCACGTTTTGCAAAGTTTCTGTTGAAAGAGTGAATGATGGTATTTTTTTCTTGCTTCTCAGCACCCATTCTGTCCCACATTCCGATACATGGTCCACAAGCATTGGTCAGCACTTTAGCACCTATCTGATCGAACACATCTAAAAATCCATCACGTTTTATGGTATAACGAATTTGTTCTGAGCCCGGATTAATTAAGTATTCCGATTTTGCTTTTAAATTTTTCGATGATACTTGTCTGGCAATGCTAACAGCTCTGGAAATATCTTCGTAAGATGAGTTGGTGCAAGAACCTAAAAGGCCAACAGATATTTTTAAAGGCCAGCCATTTTTAATTGCTTCTTCTTTTAATTTAGAAATAGGAGTTGCCAAATCGGGAGTGAATGGACCGTTTACGTGAGGCTCCAAAGTAGATAGATCAATTTCAATTACTTGGTCAAAATATTTTTGAGGATCTGCATATACATCTGCATCAGCTGTCAAATGTTCTTTTACTTTATTTGCAAGTTCAGCAACATCGGCACGACCAGTAGCTTTCAAGTAACGCTCCATAGAAGCATCGTAACCAAATGTAGAAGTAGTAGCACCAATTTCTGCACCCATATTACAAATTGTTCCTTTGCCTGTACAACTCATAGAAGTTGCACCTTCACCAAAATATTCAACTACAGCATCGGTTCCACCTTTTACAGTTAAGATACCAGCGACTTTTAAAATCACATCTTTTGGTGCAGTCCAACCGTTTAATTTTCCTGTTAATTTAACACCAATTAATTTTGGCATTTTTAATTCCCAAGCTAATCCAGCCATTACATCACAAGCATCAGCACCACCAACACCAATTGCAATCATTCCTAATCCACCTGCGTTAACAGTGTGTGAATCGGTACCAATCATCATTCCACCGGGGAATGCATAATTTTCTAAAACCACTTGATGAATAATTCCAGCACCTGGTTTCCAAAATCCAATTCCATATTTATTAGAAACAGAACCTAAAAAATCAAATACTTCTTTGCTTTCATTTTTTGCAAAAGCCAAATCTTCACCAGCACCATTTTTAGCAGTAATCAAGTGATCACAGTGAACTGTAGACGGAACAGCTACTCTTGGTCGACCAGATTGCATGAATTGCAGCAATGCCATTTGCGCTGTTGCATCTTGCATAGCAACTCTATCGGGAGCAAAATCAACATAGGATTTCCCTCGTTGAAAGCTTTCAGGTTTTTGATCAACATGTAAATGGGAGTAAAGAATTTTTTCGGTAAGAGTAAGCGGGCGACCAATTAATTTACGCGCTGCTTCAACTTTGGAGGGCATTTTTTCATAAAGTGCCTTAATCATCTCAATATCAAAAGCCATAATTAAATTTAATTTTTTGTTAGGTTATTTTAGTTTTTACAATGCAACTTATCAGCCTCCATTTTCTTCATCTACTTTGTCTTCATCTTCTCCACCTTCTTCTGCATCTGGTTTTTTAGTTGGTGCAGCACCGTTGGCACCTAGGAAACTAATAATTGAAATCAATCCTTTCTCTTCTGCAATTTTCATAGGAGTATCATCAAAATCATTCTTCGCATTTACATCGGCACCCATTTTAACAAGCATCACAACCATGTCCATTTTTCCTGCTCGCACAGCACAATGCAAAGCTGTATTTCCACCATCATCTTTATCCGTTATCTTACATCCTTTACTTAAAAATAAATCCACCAATTGTTTGTCGAGAGCCGGTTTATCTTTTGCCGGTTTTGCAGTAGAAGCATATTTAATTGCCAAATGTAAAGGATAAATATTTTCGGGTTTTAAAAAGCTAGCCCCTTTACTCATTAAATAAATAACCATTTCCGGTTGTGAATTTTCTATTGCAATTTGCAAAGGAGAAGAGACTAAATCGCCATCTAAATTTGTTGCCAAACCTGGATTTTTTTTAATAGCCGTTTCGGCCATATTTACATTTCCGGTTTTTATGTAATCTAAGAATTTACTGTCGTCAAAAAATGAAATTTCAACAATTACTTTTTCACCGGCCTTTCCAATAATTGTATTTCTATAGGTAGCCTTTTTATCAAGAGAAGTTGCCTCGATGTAATTGTCTCCCAATTTCAACAGCACTTCTGTCGGATTGTATGCTTTTAAGCTAATTAACTTTGCAGCACCATTAATTTTTACTGTGCAATCCATATCGGCAGCCAATGTGCCTTTTGCCGCTTTCGCAGGAACCGAAGCAGTTTTTCCACCAGCTGGCTTTTTAGCTTGAGCAAACAATGTTGAAGTTGATGAAAGGATGGCAACTAGGAGAACTGTAAAACTCAAAAAACAGGTTTTTTTTGACATCGTAGATTAATTTTTTTATAGAACGTCCTAAAGATACATTATTGTAGTAATTTGGAGGCTATTTTTCGAGAAAAAATTATCAACTTTTATTTAAACTCAGTGGATCAGGCAAGTTCATTCCAATTAGTTTGCTAATTTTGTTATCCTAAATAAAGGAATAATGGCTTCTGTTTTAAGAGAAAATATAAAAATATCACTAAGAGCAATCCGAAGCCAATTATTACGTACTATCCTAACTGTATTTATTATCACAATCGGTATTATGTGTTTGGTGGGAGTCTTGACCTGTGTAGACGTTATAAAATCAGCCATCAACAGTAATTTTACCAATATGGGCGCCAATACCTTCACCATCCGTAACCGGGAGATGACCATAAGGGTAGGACGGAACGGAAAACGTCCTAAAAAATTCAGAAACATCACTTACCAGGAAGCCATTGATTTCAGCAAAGCTTATAATTTTCCTGCGAAACCTTCTGTTTCCACTTTTGCTTCCGGAGCATCCACTTTAAAATTTGAATCCAAAAAGACCAATCCCAATATCCGCATTTTTGGCGGAGATGAAAATTATATGGCTACTTCAGGATATGAACTAGATAAAGGAAGAAATTTTTCGGCAAAAGAGATTCAATATGGAAATCATGTTGTGATCTTAGGAAAGGAAATTATTGATGCCTTATTCACAAAAAAACAAGACCCGATTGATAAAATAATTACGATTGGGAGTGGTAAATATCGAATCATCGGAACATTAAAACCAAAAGGAAATAGTTCTGGTTTTGGTGGTGACAAAGTAGGGATTTTACCTTTAAGTAATGTGCGCCAATATTTTTCGATCCCTAATATGACCTTCACCATAAATGTAATGTGTAATAATCCCCAACTAATGCAAGCAGCTATTGGTGAAGCAACGGGAACTTTTCGTGTAATACGCAAACTCAATGCAGAAGAAGAAGATAATTTTGAGATCACAAAAAGCGATAATCTTGCAAATATGCTCGTAGGATTTTTAGGAAACGCAGAAGCTATGGCAAAAACCATAGGGGCAATAACGCTCTTTGGAGCAGCCATAGGGTTAATGAATATCATGCTGGTGTCTGTTTCGGAACGCACACGGGAGATCGGGATTAGAAAAGCGGTTGGTGCTACAAAAAAAGCAATAAGAAGTCAGTTTTTAATTGAAGCACTTTTAATTTGTCAGATGGGCGGTTTTGCTGGAACCTTATTGGGAATTATCGGTGGAAACATTCTCGCATATGCTTTTGATGCCAGTTTTATTATTCCCTGGCTGTGGATATCACTAAGTATTGGACTATGTCTTTTCGTTGGAATCATTGCCGGAATTTATCCTGCGATCAAAGCCTCTAAGCTAGATCCTATTGAGGCGTTGAGGTTTGAGTAGGGTTGAGCCAAGTATTGGTATAATATAACATGAAAATTTCGTAGGTCGTAGCACGGAATGACAGTAGCGAGAGAG
>JAYVZC010000013.1:0-2347 GCA_043783695.1 Bacteroidota bacterium | reverse complement strand
TTGAAATACGATTGATTATTAAAATTATGTCATCAAAAATTTACATCACCGGTATTGGTATGATCTCAGCAATTGGAAACAATGTTGCTGAATCACTTCATTCATTAGAAACGATGCAATCTGGTATTGGAGAGTTGAAGTACGTGCGTTCACGTCACAAACCGCTTGTGCCAGTTGGAGAAGTAAAAGCCAGTAATCAAGAGTTAATGGCAATGGCAGGTTTAAAACCTGATAACCTTACAACACGAACTTCTTTATTGGGATTAATTGCAGCTCAAGAAGCCGTTAAATCGGCAGGAATAAAGGACATAAAAGAATTTCGGACAGGAATCATTTCCGCTTCAAGTGTTGGGGGAATGGATATGACTGAAAATCATTGGTTGGATTATTTAGATACTGAAAAAACAGGCCCTTGGTTAAAATACATTGAAACTCATGAATGTGGGGATAGTACCGAATTTATTGCGGATGATTTAGGAATAAAAGATTTTTTGTCAACCATTTCAACAGCATGTTCCTCAGCAGCAAACGCAATAATGTTTGGAGCGCGCTTGATTAAACATGGCAAATTAGATCGCGTAGTTGTAGGCGGAACAGATTCCATGTCACGCTTTACCATCAATGGTTTCATGACCTTGATGATTTTAGATAGAGAACAATGCAAACCCTTTGATTCACAACGTCAAGGTTTAAATTTAGGCGAAGGAGCTGGCTTTTTAGTGATTGAATCTGAAAGAGCTGCTAAAGGAAAAGAAATTTATGCCGAACTATCCGGATACGGAAATTCAAATGATGCTTATCACCAAACCGCTTCTTCTCCAGACGGAGCGGGTGCATACATGGCTATGGAAAAAGCATTTAAAGTAAGCGGACTAAAACCGAGCGATATTGATTACATCAATGCACACGGAACAGGAACTGAAATAAATGATTTGTCGGAAGGAACAGCAATCGACAGAATATTCGAAAAAAATGTTCCAAGCATCAGTTCAACAAAAGCATTTACAGGTCATACACTAGCAGCCTGTGCAGGAATAGAAGCAATATTTTCAATTCTTGCCATCAAGCACAATCTTGTTTTCCCGAATTTGAATTATAAACATCCTATGACTGCTTTAAGTTTTAAACCAACAGTAACTCTGGAAAGAGGAAAAAAAATAAATCATGTTTTGTCAAATTCATTCGGCTTCGGAGGAAACACTTCAGCATTGATATTTTCTCGTCACCACAAGCATTAAACAATTAGATAAATAGTGAATTAGATAAATGGTGAAGGTAAAAAATTAAAAAAAAGAAATGAAAAAATTAGAAATTTTAGAACAAAAACAACAACTCTCCAATTCTCTGATTCAACAAATCACTAATTTCGGATTCTCCAATTCACCAAATCAACAATTCTCCAATTAAAAAAATGGCATATATCAACGGAATAGGTATTGTTTCTCCTCAAAAAACATTTGACACCAGCGATTTTTTATCGGAAGTGGTTGAACACAATTCTAAGTTATTACACACGATTGAGCCATCCTACAAAGAGTTTTTAGACCCTAATTTAGCACGAAGAATGGCGCGTGTCATTAAAATGAGCATTGCTGCTTCTTCTGTTTGTTTAAAAGATGCAAAAATTGAAAAACCTGATGCGATCATCACTGGAACAGCATTAGGCTGTTTACAAGATACAGAAAAATTTCTTTTGGGAATCATCGAAAACGATGAACAGTTTCTCACTCCTACTTCTTTTATTCAATCGACTCACAATACAGTAAGTGCTCAAATTGCATTGCAATTAAAATGTATGAACTATAATTTCACCTATGTTCATAAAGGTTTTTCTTTTGAAAGTGCTTTGCTGGATGCATTAATGACGCTTGATGAAGGAGAAGCAAAAAATATTTTAGTTGGAGGTCATGATGAAATGACTGAAAAGCATCATCAGGTTTACAATCGCATTGGATATTGGAAAAAAGATGACGCTGTTAATACAATGGATTTGATTAATAGCAAAACTCCCGGTAGTGTTGCCGGAGAGGGCGCTGTGTTTTTTGTTCTGGGCAAAGAGAAAACCGAAAATAGTTACGCAAAATTTAAAGGTGTAGAAACTATTTACAAACCGGAAAATACGAAGGAAGTCGAAACAAGAATTATTGCATTCCTGGATTCAAAAGGATTAACAATAAACGATATTGATATAGTTCTATATGGAATAAATGGTGATGTTCGTTTTGACAAAACGTATTATCAAATAAAAGATAATTTATTTAAAAATAGTACGTCTGCTTATTTCAAACATTTGTGTGGAGAATACCAAACATCAGGAAGTTTCGCCATGTGGCTTGCTGCAAGAATT
>JAYVZC010000012.1:0-2352 GCA_043783695.1 Bacteroidota bacterium | reverse complement strand
TGTCATTGTTTAGTCGTCTGTTTCTTGCCCATAACATTTGTCTTAGCATCACCCCTATAACCTAGCGTTTATTCATCTTCCCACTACCAATTTTATAACTCGTTCACCACTTTCCCCTTGAATTTTACAGATATAAATTCCAGCCATAAGTTTTGAAGTATTGATATTCATTTTTTGATTTCCAATTTGCATTTTCTCATCTACGATTTGCACTATTTTTTTTCCTGTTACATCAAATAATGAAATGTTTATTTGTTCGCTGTTTTTTAAAGTAAATAAAAGGGTGGAGAATTGGTAAGAAGGATTTGGAAATAATTGTGTGTTTTTAATAGGGTTTAATTCTTCGCTAATTCCATTAGTGTTATTGGGTGTAATGAAAACTCGATAAACAGTATCATTTGCAATACTTGTCCCAAAGTTTGCTTGCTGTGCTCTTATTCCTCCAAAGATATATCCCGCTAAAGTTTTGGTATTTGGCAAATCTCGTATCCGAATTACTTCATTTGTATAGGTCGAAATATTTTGTGTTGAAATAAATTTTGCATTTGAACCCAATAATCCTGAAAGTTTAACAGGTAAAATAGTCTCTTCCACAAAACCAGTTGAGCTGACAGTCATTGTAGTTACATCATTTACAAAAGGAACCAACGAATCTCGTTTCATAAGACTTGTAGTATCATTAAAATCGTAAAGACTAATTCCTCCAAAAAATGTAGTATACATTTTTTGTGTAAGTGAATCGTAAATGGGCATCAAAGCACAGGTGTATTGTTGCATTATTTGTCGGTAAGACAAATTTACGTTTGTTGCCGTAGCATTTATTGTAATCGGCTCACGAAATGGTAAATTTGAATCTTTTCTAAAAACTCCTCCGTAAGCACCAATCGCAAAGGAACCATCGGGATTTACAATAGGACAGGTATTTAAATCTCTTCGATGAAAATTATTTGTGTCAACCTGATAAGTAAATCCTGATAAAGTAATGGTTGTTCCATCATCACTTAAATTGAATTTTTTTATTCTGTCGCTATAAGTCTGTGTAAACAATGGTGAAGGTGGATCAGAATATCGTCCTCCGAAATTGTGTCCGAACATTAAATAAAAAGAATTTCCAATTTTTCCTAAATCACCACCACAAATTGAAAAGTTTGTGTCAGTTATTTGTCGGATGGTTGAAGCAATGGGTTGTGCATTAATTACAGCATTAATCATATTATTGACATGCACAGCAGTTAGTTTTGGAAAACTCACAAACATATTTGCAACACTATCATAACCATAACCGCCAACCATATACAAATAATTTCCTTCCTGAATGTATTGCATATTTGTCGAGCGCATTGGGTCGGCAATCGCTTTTGATAATTGATTTAAATCTGCAGTATAAAATGTCCAGGTACTTGTATCAATTACTGTAACAACATCATTTTTATATTCAGGAGGAAAGCCACCGCTACTGTTTAGCCCATGTAATCCATTCGTTCTTCCGCCAATAATCAACCATTTGTTACCCGATTGTGCAAAGGCAAATGAATGCAATGTAGGAAGAGGTGTCGTAATTACAGGTTCAATTTGAATCGTAAAGGGGGGCATGGTGCCAAATTGTGCAAAAGCGTGGTTGATAATAAAGAATAAGAAAGAAGAGAAGGAATAAAATTTTATTAAGCGCATTTTTTGAAATTTTACTTAAAGATAGGCATAAAATTTAAAATCATAAAGTATGATTAAAACAATTTTTCAATTTTCCAATTTTCAGTTTGTATTTTTTTAATTTTACCAAATGACAACAGATGAAATAGCACACACATTAAAAATCACAGCTCAATTAATGGAGTTGCATGAAGAAAACCCATTTAAGATTAAATCCATTGCCAATGCTGCTTATAAGTTAGATAAGACCGATATTGATTTGCAAGGAAAATCGCTTGAAGAGTTGGAAAAAATAGAAGGAATAGGAAAAGGAATTGCTGCAAAAATTAATGAATTACTAACGACAGGCAATCTGAAAGAATTAAGCGAAATGGTTGCCAAAACTCCTATTGGTGTAATTGAGATGTTACGAATAAAAGGAATTGGACCTAAAAAAGTAGGGCAGTTGTGGCGAGAGTTAGAGATAGAAAGCATTGGAGAACTCTTATATGCTTGTAACGAAAACAGACTTATTACTTTAAAAGGTTTTGGTGCAAAAACACAAGCGCAAGTAAAAACTCAAATAGAATTTTTTAAATCGAATATTGGTAAATTTCATTACGCTTCGGTAGAAAAATTTGCAATGGATTTGGTTGAGTTCTTAAAAAAGAAATACAAAACAGAATTTGTTTCGCTCACAGGAGCAATGCGCAGGAAGTGTGA
>JAYVZC010000011.1:0-5654 GCA_043783695.1 Bacteroidota bacterium | reverse complement strand
GCCATTCATCATCTAAGTTTGCTACTTTTGTGCTTTCATTTTTACAAAAAACCATAAAAAACTAAAAAACTCTAGAAATGAACGAATTTGGAATTAAGGGAAAGAACTCAAGCATCGCTAGTTTAGGACTTGAGAACGTATCAGCAGCTTATTGGAATTTAAACGCTGCCGAATTAGTAGAAGAAACAATTGTGCGAGGAGAAGGAATGCTTACCGATTCAGGAGCGTTGGCAGTTGATACAGGAGAATTTACCGGGCGATCACCAAAAGATAAATTTATTGTAGAAGATGCAAAAACCAAAGATACAATTTGGTGGGGCGATGTAAACTTTAAATTTGATGCCGGTAAATTTGATACGCTTTATGGTCGTGTATGCGCTTACTTGTCGGGCAAAGAAGTTTACGTTCGTGATTCTTATGCTTGTGCAGATCCAAAATATCGTTTAAACATTCGTGTTGTAACGGAGAATCCTTGGTCCAACCTTTTCGCAAACAACTTGTTCTTGCGCCCTACTCTTGATGAAATCATGAATTTTGAAGCAGAGTGGACTATCATTTGCGCTCCGGGATTTAGAGCAAATCCAGCCATTGACGGAACGCGTCAGCATAACTTCACTATTCTTAACATGACCAAAAAGGTTATTTTAATTGGCGGTTCAGGCTACACCGGTGAAATAAAAAAAGGAATTTTCTCTTTATTGAATTATATTTTGCCTCACGAAAAAGGAGTTTTATCAATGCATTGCTCTGCAAACATTGGTAAAGATGGCGACACAGCTATTTTCTTCGGATTGTCAGGAACAGGAAAAACAACTTTATCAGCTGATCCAAATCGTGGATTGATTGGTGATGATGAGCATGGCTGGAGCAACGAAGGTGTATTTAATTTCGAAGGCGGTTGCTATGCTAAATGTGTGGATTTGACTAAAGAAAAAGAACCTGAAATTTTCGGAGCCGTGAAATTTGGTTCTTTGCTAGAAAACATCGAATACTACGAAAATACTTCTACTGTTGATTTTTCAAATATTTCTAAAACTGAGAATACTCGTGTTGGTTACCCAATTCACTTTATTAAAAATGCTGTTGAACCTTCTGTTGGTAATGTCCCAAAAAATATTTTCTTCTTAACATGCGATGCTTATGGTGTATTGCCTCCTATCTCTAAATTAACAGCCGGACAAGCAATGTACCACTTCATTTCAGGATACACTGCAAAAGTTGCCGGAACCGAAATGGGAATTACGGAACCTACTTTAACTTTCTCTGCATGTTTTGGAAAAGTATTTTTGCCTTTACACCCAACAAAATATGCTGAGTTATTAGGTAAAAAATTAAAAGAAAACCTGCCTACCGGACAGGCAGGAAAAGTAAACGTTTGGTTGATAAACACAGGCTGGTCGGGCGGTGCGTATGGTGTTGGTAGTCGTATGAAATTATCTTACACACGTTCCATGATTACCGCTGCTTTAACAGGAAAACTAGACAACGTAAAATGTGAAATACTTCCAATCTTTGGATTGCAAATTCCAACTGAATGTCCTGATGTGCCTGCAGAAATTTTAAACCCACGCAAAACATGGGCTGACAAAGATGCTTATGATACAACAGCAAATAAATTAGCTGAATCGTTCAACAAAAACTTTGAGCAATATGCAAGTGCTGCAAACGAAGAAATTTTAGCAGCGGCTCCGAAATCACTTGTTAAGGCTTAGGGACCTCACCCTTATTCCCCTCTCCACAAGAGAGGGGGCGTTTGGTGAGATGCTCAATAAAAATAAAAACATTCCTAGTTTAGACGTATTTTAAAATCCTCCCTCTCCCCTGTGGGAGAGATATAGAGAGGGGTTTTATATGCACGTTTTTTATACTCCTGATATCCTACCAATGCCTCTCCCTCTTGGGGAGAGATTAAGAGAGGGGCTCTATTACACCCTCAACGAAGAGGAAAGCAAACACTGTGTGCGTGTATTGCGCTTAAACGAAGGCGACAAAATTCAATTGATAGATGGTATTGGTGGTTTTTATGAAGCAGAAATAACCGACAACAATCCCAAACGTTGCTCCGTAAAAATAATTGAAACTAAAAAGGAAGTAGGAAAACGCAACTGGCAATTACACATTGCTATTGCTCCGACCAAAAACATGGACCGCCTCGAATGGTTTGTGGAAAAGGCAACCGAAATGGGTATTGATGAAGTTTCCCTCATCGATTGTAAAAATTCTGAAAGAACAATTGTAAAGATTGAACGCATCCAAAAAGTGGCAATTTCGGCCATTAAACAAAGTTTAAAAGCATATCTCCCTAAAATCAACGCTGTAGTTGATTATAAAAACTTCATCGCTTCAGCGAAAGATTTTAAAGGCGAGAAGTTTATTGCGCATTGTCAGTCTGCTCCCCTTTCCTTCGGAGAGGGATTGGGGGTGAGGTCACATATCAAAACTCAATACACTCTAAAACAAAACGTTTTGGTATTAATTGGACCAGAAGGTGATTTCACTGTTGAAGAAGTAAAACTTGCTTTGGATAATGGGTTTAAAGAGATTAGTCTAGGTGAAAGTAGATTAAGAACAGAGACGGCAGCACTTTATGCTTGTGGAGCCTTGAATGTATTGAATGAGTAAATCTTATGCAGAATGTAAAAATATTTCTGCAGGAAGATGAAAATATTCTTTTAGGCGTTGTGCGATTTTCAAAGTAAAAAAACAATCTATACCACATCATCTTGGATTCAAACAAATGCTAGCTGACTTAAAAGATGCAAATCCTTCCGGAATTGGCTTCAAAATTAATAATGTAAATCTTCTTAGGAGTAAATCATAAAAAATTTCTCGAAAATATTATAAAAACGCTTCACATTGTGAGGCGTTTTCTGGTATTATTTACTACATTAGAGTTCAAATAGGATCCAGTATTGGGATACGTATTAAAAACAAAAATTATGAAAAGTAACAAAATGAAACTCGAACATCATAAACAAAAAGTGATTTCCTTTTCACGCTTTTTAATTCGTTTAGTGCGCTACGTTTTATATGCATCCGTATTAGTAGTTTTTTCAGTCGGAATAGGTGTTGCAGGTTATCATCATTTTGCGCATCTAACATGGCTAAATAGTTTTCACATGGCATGTTTAATTTTAACCGGAATGGGACCTGTTGCCGAAATGCAATCTTCCGGAGCTAAAATTTTCGACTCATTTTATGCTCTTTACAGTGGAGTTGCTTTCCTAAGTATTACTGCCGTATTTTTCGCTCCCATTATTCATCGCATCATGCATATTTTACATGTAGATCAGGAGGAATAATTCTATTTATCTAGAATAACAAACTCTGTTCTTCTATTTTTTGATCTGCCAGCTTCTGTAGCGTTATCTGCAATAGGAACGGAAGCTCCATAGCCTTTGAAATTTATTAAACGACTTTCATCTATCCCTTTTGATAGCAACAAATCTCTTACACTAAATGCTCTATCGGTTGACAAAGCCAAATTAGATTTCTCATCACCCACGTTATCAGTGTGTCCGCGCACCTCAATTTTTAAGGTAGAATGAACTTTTAAAAATTCTGCAAACTCACTTATCACAGCAGCAGAACCTGGATCTAAATCGGCTGAATTGGTTTTATAATAAATATTATTAAGCAAATATGTTTTTCCAACTTGAATGCTATCCACATCCATATTTAACTTCACAGGTTCTGCATTTATTAGCGAATCTTTTTTTATCAATTGAGAACTAAACGCATAATTTTCTTTTTTTACAGTCAAGATTAAATCATGTTTTGCTTTCGTATTTACAACTACTGCATAATTTCCGGTAATTGTGTCTACCATTCCTTCAGTAATTTTATTGGTAACAGCATCTTTTACTTCTACCGTAAACCCTTTAGGTTCACCATTTCCATGATCTTCGATTTTTCCTTTGAAAAATGAAACTTCATCGGGACGAGCTTCTTTGTAAAGATCAAATGAATAAATATCGTATTTACCAACTGATTTTCCATTTGCACGAGAAGGCTCATTGGAAGCAAAATATCCTAAATGACCATCAGTACTAACAAAAAATCCTAAGTCATCACGCTCAGTATTGATAGGAATTCCAATGTTTTTAGGTTCACTCCATTTTCCATCATCACCTTTCTTAGAAAAAAAAATATCAAAACCTCCAACTCCGGGATGTCCATCAGAAGAAAAATATAAAGTTTGAAAATCGGAGTGAATGAATGCTGATTTTTCATCGGCATTTGTATTAATAACCGGACCCATATTTTCAGGTTTGCTCCAAATACCGGTTTTCATATCTTTTACAGTAACGTATAAGTCTACTCCGCCTCTTCCACCTTTTCTATCGCTGGCGAAATAAAGTGTTTTTCCATCTGATGCAATGCTAGGTTGAGAATCCCAATAAACAGGATCATTAATTCCTTCTACTTTTGTTCCAACTTTCCACTCTCCATCTACATTGTCGGCAGTATAAATATCACAATTAATTACAGAGCCACCTTCATCTTTACAAACCGTATAAAAAAGATGTTTGTTATCAATTGTCATTGTTGCTCCACCTTCGCTACCATTTTTGTTAAATGGATAAGGCATTTGCTGACCTTTGGCAAATTTTCCATCTTTTTTGTTGCGTATTGAATAGCTAAACAATTCCAACTCTTTATCGCTTATCATTCCTCCCATTGCATCTTTATTCTGATAGGGCATTTTACGAGTAAACAACATCATTTCATCATCCGAAGAAATAATAGGAAGGTATTCATCTTTTTCTGTGCAAATTCCTTCTACTGGCTTAGGATCAAAGGGAACTTTATTTTTAAATAACTCGCTATACACTTTTGCGTAACGAACCATTTGCTTTGCTTGAGATAAAAAAGCATCGTACTCTTTGTTAAATTTTTTTTCATCATCATCTTTAAAATCAAGATACTGTTTTAGGTATTTAATACAGTCATCATAATTTTCATCTTCCCAAGCAATAAATCCAAGGTAGTAATACGGGTCGGAGTGATATTTTGGACAAATTTCAATTACCTTTTTGAGATACGGTTCAACTGGTTTGTATTTGGCCTCAGCTATACTAAGCGTTTTTAATCGCTCTTGAGCAAAAGCAAAATTAGCATCCACATAATCCGGTTCCAATTCTAGTGCTTGAGTTAAAAAAGCTAAACGTTCTTCTTTTTTAAATTTCTTGTCAATACCTTGCTCGTATAATTTTTTCGCTTTCTTGTTATCAATTTCTTGGCATTTCGCTTCATCTTGTGCAAATACTATATAAGAAAAGCAACTAAATAAAAAGAATGATATTACCCTAATGTATGATTTCATAAATCCCCCTAACCCCCTTTTTCAAAGGGGGAATTGATTAATCTTAATTCTATAACGCTCTGTTCAATAAAAGATACAAGTACCGTTTATCAGTAAGTCATCTCTAAACGATCATCTTACGACATGCCTACTCCTTCCAATAATGAGATCCCGTGTCGTAGCACGGGATGACAGTTACGATTTTAAGTAGTCTCCGAACTCCTTACTCCTAACTCCCGACTTACTGCAATTTCTTATCCGACTCTGCTTTTGCTTTAATCAAAATATCATCCGCTTTTTTATTTGCTTCATCTAAAATCACTTGTGCTTTTTTATCTACTTCTTTCTT
>JAYVZC010000010.1:0-5678 GCA_043783695.1 Bacteroidota bacterium | reverse complement strand
CTTATGAATTTAAATTCAAAAACACCGGTAAAGAACCTCTAATTATTTCAGATGCAAAAGGGTCTTGTGGTTGCACAGTTCCTACTTATCCTAAAAATATTCCTATTAAGCCGGGTGAAATTCAGGTAATCAAAGTAACATACGATACTAAAAGAGCCGGAAATTTTACAAAAACCGTAACTGTTACATCCAATGCAAACACACCAACAAAAGTATTGACAATAAAGGGTAAAGTAGAGCCCGCTCCTACAGAAGAAGCATTTCCTACAAACGGTAAAAAAGATGATGGTGCAACTCCATTAGAAAAACACTAATAATAATTAACCTAAACAATAAATCTCAAAAAAATCACAAACATGAAAAAAGTAATTCTTTCAATTGGCTTAATGCTATGTGTTGCGGTAGGTGCAAATGCACAAGAAGCCGTAACCCCTAATCCGGTAAATCCAAACGCTCCAAAGTTCAAATTTGAAACAGAAGTTGTTGATTACGGAACCATCGAACACAATGCTGATGGAAACCGTACATTTAAATTTACAAATGTTGGTAAAGAACCATTAATTATCTCTAACATCGTAGGTTCTTGCGGATGTACTACTGCTCCAGATTGGCCACACGAACCAATTAAGCCAGGTGCTTCTGCATCAATTAAAGTTCACTATGCTACTGATAGAATTGGACAGTTTGAAAAAACAGTTACAATTACTTCAAATGCTGAAACTCCAGCTAAAGTAGTTAAAATCAAAGGTGTTGTTAAGCCGGATCCTACACCTGCTCCTGATGCTACACCAGTAGCTCCAGCAGGTGAGCAAAAACACTAATTTTTTTATTAGTATCTCTTCAAGCCCTTTCAAATTAATATTTGAGAGGGTTTGTTGCTTTTGTTAATTTTGTAAAATGAAGCTATTGAACATAAAAAAGATGTTTTCTTTTATCGCAACGTTACTTATTTGCAATCAGATTGCTGCCCAGGAAATTAAGTTCAAAGAAACAAAACAAAACTTTGGATTTGTTCACGAAGGCGATACCGTTAGACTTTCGTACGAGTTAAAAAATGTGGGCGATAAAGCTTTGATTATCTCAAATTATGAAGTAGAATGTGGTTGTACTGTGATGGAAAGAGTAACTAAATCAATAGAACCAGGTGAAACCAATATTATAAAAGTCACTTTTGATACGCATCAGAAATACGACCGTCAAGACCGTATAGTTAAAATTATATCCAATGCTAAAAATTCTCCTACCGAATTGCGTTTTAAAGGAGTGGTTCTAAAACCCAAGAAAAAATAAAAGTGGAGAAGCCGTTTTTTTAGATTTTTCCCATCTTCACAATAAAATTCCCAGAGTCCCTTGTAGTGTGTAATACGTAATACGTAATTTGAAATTAAAATGAATAATTTTCTTCAGTTCCTCAATTTCTATATTGTCAATCCTTTGTCATTTTTCGCATCAGCTTATAAAACAGTTTTGGAAAATAGTGTTTTACATACACCGAAAAAATTTCGTATTTCCCGATATACTTGTGGTTCCGATTATTTTTTATCGCTTTAATAATTCCTTTTGCACAATCCAATGCCGACATGCCTTTTTCTTGTGCATCACTTTTTATTCCATAAGGAGTTCCATCTTCTTTTAAAAGTTTTGTACTTACATCGGTATTAATAAATCCGGGTGTAGCAATTAGAACGCTAATATTATCGTTGTACAATTCTTGTCGGAGTGATTCAAAAAAGCCAAACAAGGCATGTTTCGAAGCTGAATATGTAGCGTAAAGAGGAAGTCCGTATTTCCCCATAATGCTGGTAATCACAACCAACTTCCCATTTTTTTGTTTTTGCATTAATTTAGCAACCGCTTTTGTTAAGTTGATGGTTCCAAAAAAATTCACTTCCATTACTCTTCTGTCGATTGCAGTTGGTGTATTTATTACTTTGGTTCGATGCCCCATTCCACTATTATTGATAAGGACATCAATACGACCAAATTTTTGAATCACCTGATTTACTTTTTCTTCAATGTCATCTGTGTTTTCTAAATCAAGAGGAAGAATAAAATAATTTTGAGAATCGATTTTACAATTTGTGGCAACACGTTTTAATTCTTCTTCTCTGCGAGCCGATAAAACAATTTTGGCACCTTCTTTAGCAGCAACATAAGCAAGAGCTTCACCAATTCCTGACGAAGCTCCCGTTATCCAAACTATTTTATTTTGTAGTTCCATTTTTTGCTCTCAGACCTACCTGCCGGCAGGCAGGTTTCGCAAATTTTCGTATATTTTTAAGTATTGCCCCCTTTCCAAAGGAAAGGGGATAGGCTCCTTATTTCTTATTCTTATCTTGAAAATCCAATGACTTTACCCCTAAAAATTTTAAAAACTTCTTTGCATTAATTTTTATTGTTTCTTTAATTTCGGTGATAGCAGTTTTTGCCATACTTTCATCAGGGCGTGTTTTAAATCGAGAATCGCGGTAAACAAAATCTTTTCCAACTGGAGTATAATAATAACAATAGAATGATTTACGACTTTCATTTTCAGGAATATTTATTTTTGCATAACCATGATATGATGTTTCATCTGTAACCATAATAGCCGCTTGATTAAAATAAGGCATTACTTTCGACAAACAATTTTTTACATCTTTATCCCAAAATTCAAGTGCTCCACCGTATTCATCTTTCCAATTTTTATTCAAGTAAATTAAAAGATTATATCGTCTGTGTAGTTTTGCAGCTGTATTGGAATTTACATCCACATGCACATCCACAAAACTTCCTGGACCACCTTGGTGTACTCCGGAGCCTAATGAATCGTAAGTAGAGCTCAAGCCTTCCGTTCCTGTAATTTTACTCATCCATTCATACATTTCGGGTGAATTTAAAAAATCGCGTAACTCATTAAATTGCGGATGATATCTGTCGAGATGATATTCTTCGGATTTATTTTCATTGATGCTTTTACGCTTTACATTCAATGTTTCCAATTTTGGAAAGTTGGAGAACAAAGCATTTGCAACATCGTCCAATAAAAAATTTGGCAATGCTATGTGTTTACATGGAACAGCAGATTCAAATTGTTTTCGTAGTTCTTTTATTTTTTCTTCGCTTAAATAAGCGGGATTAATCAGATTTTTCATATTTTGTAAGGATTTCAACCACAAAAATACATAAATATTAGAGACGCTTACTACCTATTTATAGGTAAAAAAGATGATTTTTGGCAGTTTTTTGTAAGTAATCACTTGGTTTCACAAAAGGCTTTTTATCTTATATTTGTATATATCGTAATTCAAAAACATATTAAAATATATGAAGAACATTAATTTAAAATCCCTTTTACCTATTATTACAGGGATTGCAATTTTTATCGTGTTAACATTTGGATATTTTACTCCTTTAATGAAAGGGAAAGTAATTGTTCAAAGCGATATGGTTCAAAACATGGGAATGTCCAAAGAAATTGTAGATCACAGAGAAAAGTATCACGAAGAGCCATTGTGGACTAATTCAATGTTTGGTGGAATGCCTTCGTATCAAATTGCAATTATTTATCCATCCAATTTAATTGTCCCTTTACGTAATGCACTTATGTTGGGGTTTGCTACACCCGCAAACATGGTATTTTCTTATATGATGGGATTTTTTATATTATTATTAGTTTTAAAAGTCGATAAATGGTTGAGTATTGTAGGCGCAATAGGATTTGGTTTTTCGGCTTTCTTTTTTCTCATTATAGATGCAGGACACAATACACAGGCTTTAGCAATTGCTTATATGGCACCGGTATTTGCAGGTGTGATACTGGTTTGCAGAGGAAAATATTTATTGGGTGGAGCATTAACGGCTTTGTTTTTTGCATTGGAATTGGTTTGTAATCATCCTCAAATAGCTTATTATTTGACTCTGTTTTGTGCAATTTATGTTTTATTTGATTGGATTGTACGCATAAAAGAAAAACAATACAAAGACATATTAAAAGGCTTTACGGTATTTGCTATTGCTGGGATATTAGCAATCGGTTGCAATATTTCTAACCTTTGGAATACTTATGATTATTCAAAATCAACCATTCGTGGACCATCAGAATTGACAGATGTAAAAGGAAGTACAAATCAAACATCAGGATTAGATAAAGATTACGCTACTCAATGGAGTTTAGGAAAAGCCGAAACAATGACGTTGATGATTCCTGGATTTAAAGGTCGTACAGATGGTATTTTAATAAGTGAAAATAAAAGTGTTTTAAAGGAGTTGGATCCACAAATGCGAGAAGTAGTTGGCAATTTTCCTCAATATTGGGGTGCTCAACCAACAACTTCTTCTCCCTATTCAGGAGCAATAATTATTTTCTTATTTGTTTTAGGTTTATTCATTATTGAAGGCAGGATGAAGTGGGCTTTGTTAGCAATTACCATTTTTTCGATTACGTTAGCTTGGGGACATAACTTGATGTGGTTGACTAGCTTTTTCTTGGATTATTTTCCCGGATATAATAAATTTAGAGCAGTCTCAATGATTCTCGTTATGGCAGAAGTCGCTATTCCAATTCTTGCCGTTTTAGCGTTAGACAAAATCATAAAGACGCCAGATATTTTTAAACAAAAAATAAAATTAATTTTTGGAGGAAAAGAAATTACATTCCAAAATATTTTCATTATTTCTTTTGCGTTAACAGGTGGTTTATCCTTGCTATTTTATTTGATGCCTACAGCATTTTCTGATTTTACTTGGATTAGAGATAAAGGAATTTATGACAACTATGTAAAAAGTAATGGTGTTGAGATTGCGGATAAAATATTTGAAAATATAGAGGCCGCCCGCATAGCTATTTTCAAATCGGAAGCAATTCGTAGTTTCTTATTTATTTCTGTTGGAGCTATACTTGTTTGGTTGTTTGCAAAATCTAAAATAAATAAAAATCTTTTGATTCCGGTTTTAGGAATTTTAATTTTATTTGATTTAGCATTAATTGATAAAACATATCTGAACGATAAAAACTTTACAAGTAAAAAAGAATCCGCAACCCCTTTTCCTATGTCGGATGCAGATAAAGTAATTTTAGAAGACAAAGACCCCGATTACAGAGTGTTGGATATAACAGATCAAGCAAACGGTCCATTCAATAGTGCTAGAGCATCGTATTATCATAAATCTATAGGTGGTTACCATGCTGCAAAATTAAGGCGCTATCAGGAATTAATTGAAGCTCACATTGGAACTAATATTCAAAACATTATTGCAACATTGAGTAAAAGTCCTACAGACTCAGCTATTCGTGCAACATTTGCACAACAAGGTGTTTTAAATATGTTAAACATGCGTTATTTAATTTACAATGCGCAAGCACCACCGCTTCAAAATAGATATGCCTTAGGAAATGCATGGTTTGTGAATGATGTACAAATGGTTAAAAATGCGGATGAAGAGTTAAAAGCAGTTGGAGAAATTAATCCTGCAATAACAATTGTGGTTGATGAAAGGTACAAAGCTCAATTAGATGGATTTACTTCAAAACAAGATGCGTCAGCTACAATTAAGTTAACCGATTACAAAGCAAACGATTTAAAGTACGAATCAAATGCTAGTTCAGAACAATTAGCTGTTTTTTCAGAAATCTATTACAAAGATTGGGTAGCATATATTGACGGAGAACAAAAGCCTTATTTTAGTGGCGACTGGGT
>JAYVZC010000009.1:0-5697 GCA_043783695.1 Bacteroidota bacterium | reverse complement strand
TTTACCAATTCGGATAATTTTCTGTGCTTTTGTTTTCGGGTCTAATTTCCAAAACCAACTTAATGAACCGTGGATTTTCCAAAGTCTAATCCAGTTTTGAGTTAAGTCGTTTTTATTTACAAATTGGTCAATGCTCTCTTGCCAAAAGAATGGCTCGTAAGAGCCAACAAAACCGTCAAAATAGGGTATTTGGCTAGCCTCTAATGATTTTTCAATTATTAGGTCATAGTTAGTAGTAAATACTTCTTTAGAGAAATCACGATTTAAAAGGCTAAGCCAAGCAAAAAACTTTTTGGTTTTTTCAATGTCAGCTTCGGCTTCTTTTTCTGCTATGATATCGTAAATGATTGTGCATATTTCTTTGTCAAGCAACTTTGCTGATTCTCCAGTTACTCCTTCATATTTTTTATTGTCCTTTTCGCCTGTAATTTCTCTTATTCTACGGATATGATTTAAGATGTCTTCAATATTTACGTTTCTGTCTGTAATAGATGTTTCTAAATCGGCTTTTACAATTTTAAAATTAGCAAGAAAGTCAGCGGTTAATTTTGCTTCAATGCCTGTTGTGAGTTGCTCAACATTTGGAATTTTCAACGCACAAGATGTCCCTGCGCCAAAAAAGAAACCAACATTTTTAGAGTATGATAAATGCGTCTTTAATTCTCTAACTTCTCTTATTACGTTTATTTTTTCCATTGATGTTTCTCTGTCTTGTGAATATGATTATTGTTGGAGGGCAAAATTAAATGTGCTTGCAAATGCGTTGGCTATTTCACTATGAAAATCACATCGGCAAGTGAAGCATATTTATTCGCAGAGGTTTTTGGAAAATTAAATTTAACTTCTAACTTTTTTGTATTGTCTGGTGTGTGTTTGAAATTGTCAAGGTATTTGAAAATTGTTGGTTTTAATAATTCCAAGTCCCTTTTTAGTTTCCAAGAGCTTGAAAAATCATTTGTGTCAACCAAGACTAAAAACATTCTGTTTTCAGAACCAAAGCGTGGAGCACTTTGATTTTCATAAAGCCACTTTGATAATATTTGCGGATTGGCTTGTGCTTCTTTGAGAACTTCTAATTTCTCATCTTTTAATTTTTTAAGAACCCCATTTGAAAATTTGTCATTCTTATTTTTTAATTTCTCTGTTATCTCATAATAAATATCACTTGGTTTTGCTTTCTTGTCAAAGAGAATATTTGCTTCTTTAGCTTTTGTTTTTAAGTAAGTTAATTCCACCGGATAACCTTTTTCATTTCTCTTTTCTTTTATGTATTCGGATGGAAGATAAGTTACTTTCAAATCAAACGGAATATCGTTGATGAAAAAGTCAACGCTTTTAATTTGTCCAACTGTCGGAAGAACGGATTTATGAGATTTAAAGATATGCTCAATCAAAATGCTTGACCAGTGATTATACCAACTGTTTAAAACATACGCTTGAACGAGAGGGTGAATTTCTTTTTCAAATTTGGAAAGTAATTGATCGTAGGATTTATAAACCTTCACATATCTGCTTACCAAAAGTTTATTCAAATCATTCTGATAATCTCCCCACTCAAAATGCTTGAGTTTGAAAAGTTCCGAAACTAATTGTACGGTATCGAGAGATGTAAGTTGCTGTTTAGATTTTTCTTTTATGTAATCGTCTAATAGACCGTGAGATTCCTTTGAATTCTTACTCAAAAGATTAAATAGTTCTGCGAATTGTTTTCCAGATGCTGTTTCTTCCAGTTCAATTTTATTTTGCTCAACAAATTCGGCAATTAATTCTTTGCGAATAATGGATTTAGTTTTTAGCCAAAGCAGTCCGCCATTATCAGTATTAAATTCTTGAAGCTGTTAGCTTTCGTGGAGTTTCTTCCAGTAATTAAAATCTTTCATTAGCTAATTGTTGTTGATTGGTTGGTACAAAATGTTTTTTCTTCGGTTTGCAAACGAATAATATCTCTTGACTGCCTGCAACACTTCCTTTTCCTCCTCTGCCGTTATGATAGGTTTTTGCTTCAACCTTTACGTCTCTATATTTTGAAATTATCTTTTCAAACTCTTCAATTCCCGGATAGCTCCGATTATTGTAACTGATTAACCAATTGGGGATTTCTTCTGAAAGTTCAAAGAGTTTTTCAAAAGAGTTTATTACATCACGTTTTTTGTCAAAGCCACTAACTCGTTGTGGTTCGTATCGTTTTATTCCGTTTATAAATTCTTTATCCTTCCAATATTCCGTGTATGTTTCAAGTAAATGGTAAAAACCCTGATAGTCTGCGTGACTGTCGCAATACGGAGGGTCGAAATAAGCTAAATCAACATTTTTAACTGTTGGCAATAACTCTAAAATATTTTTATTAAAACTCTGATTATCTTGGTTGTTGTCGAAAACAGCATTGTTGTATTTTGGAAGTATTTCTTCAAAAATATCTTTAATTGGTCTTATTAAACTTCTGTTACGTTTTATTCTTTCGGGGTCACTCGCATAAACCAACGCTTGTGTATGACCAAAATGTCCCATAGTAATTTTTCTTGTCATACTTCGGTTAATCACGGCAAAGGCAATTGCTTGTTTGATTGGATTTTCTAGTAATGGTATGTTTGCCCTGAAATTGTCTAAAAATTCTGCTTCTTCTTTTTCAAAAAACACATTTGTAAATGTGTTTTCCATTAATTCAAATTCATTTTTGTTTATAGATTTTTGAAAAAGAAGTTTTAAATCATCATTGTTAAGTTTATTGTCTTTATTTTCAATTAGAGCTAATCCAATTTGATTATTGAAATTTAAGAAGTCGTTTGTTATTGTTTTGTATCCAATTTGTTTGAATAGATATGCAACCGACTGTGAACCTGCAAATGCGTCAATAGCGGTTTTTACATTTTCGGGGATAAACCTCTTTATCCAAGCCAAATGAGTGTGTTTAGCACCTAAATACTGTGGCTCTGGAAACTGATAGTTGAAATATTTATATTCTTCAAAAAGCATTTTTATCTCTCTTAATTTTAAGTCGGCAAGTTACGATTTTTATCTTTTTTATTGACCAAAACTATTTCCAAATTGTCAACAGTTCACTTGTCTGGTGATGGGTGGGCTTTGGGTGCGGTTGGGCAAAATTGAATGTGGTGTTTTTGTGTCGGCAAGTGCGTAGGCAAAACACCACATTTAATTTTGCGAAGGGTTGGCTGTCTTTCATTTTTTCTGTCTATGTTTTGAATGTCTGTCTGTCTTTTTACAATGAGGCATAACGGTTTGGCGCTTGGCGAAGAAGCGGATTTCGGAGCACTAAACTGTCCGCCTGCACTGAAACTTGATACGAAGCACAAAGCTTCATTTATGTTTGTGTCTTGCTTTTTTCCAATTCAGCGGCTTCTTTTTTCAATTGTCCATAGGTAAAAGGAGCTAACATTAACCCAAAGAAAGATTTGGGATAGTTGGGCATTTCTTCAATTCCAATGTCATCACTAGGTTCCTCGCCCTTTGGTAAATAGAAAGTCCCAAATAGAATGTCCCAAAAAATAACATCACCGCCGTAATTGGTATGCCCAACCACATGGCTCTTTGAATGATGATAACGGTGGTTTTTAGGGCTTGAAAATATATAGTCAAAGGGTCCCAAAATTAAATCCAAGTTAGTATGTTGGAATCTTCCGATAGTACGGCCAAGTAAGTTTGTTACAAAGACAATTTCAACCGGGGCTTTTATTAAAGCAAAAGGAATAGCCCAAATAATGCTCGAAACCAAGCCTTCGAGTGGATGCGACCGAGTGCCATTGAACCAATATAGCCTTTCTGAAGAATGATGAACTGCATGCCAACGCCACATAAATTCGTTGGTGTGCATCCAGCGATGATACCAATATCGAAAAAAATCAACTACTGAAAGCAAAAGTAAGACTTGCACAACAGGGTGAAGTTCAATGGGCCAAATCTGCTTTCCAATTTCAGGAGAAATTTCTTGAACAACCCATGCAGTGGCCGCTATTCCGAGAGGTTTATTTATGTAGTCGCCCCAAAGTTTACCGCCAAAAAACATAAACCAATCGGAGGGTAACTCGGTGTCGTCTTGCCATCGTTTACTCCACGGAATCAGTCTTTCTAAGGGTGCAAAAATAGCCCCAAATACCAAAAACATAAATATAGTATCTGTGAATGTTTTGAATTTTATTCCGTTTTCGACTAGTTTAAATCCAATTACGAAAGTTAAAACCATGAAAAGAGGGTAAATGGTTACTTGTAATATTTTCTTAAAAAGAGTACCCTCAATTCTCTCGGCCAAAGGGTCAATTTGCCGTAATAAAAACCGAATTGGTGCTAGCATATACCGATGGGCTAGCATCTCGACGGGACGAATAAAACGAGTGAGAAATAACTCAATATTTCGTAAAAATTTCATAAGGTTTAAGGTTTAATGTTTAAGGTATAAAATGTCAATATTTAATCGTTTATTATTTCTTTTTCAAAATCGCTTTCATTTACCCAGCCTAATTTAAATTTTTCTCCTTTCATAAAGCGCTCATAAAAACCATTAATGTCTGTTTTTGGGTATTGCTCGTAAAGGCGGCCGTAGCCTTGCATACGCAGGTCGCCTTGTGCCAATAATTTCTCCTCCATTTCTTTCTCCATTGACTTTTTAATGACTTGCAATTTAGTGTTTTGAGCTAAATTAATTACACAATCGGGGTCTTTTTTTAAATCGTACAATTCTTCGGTGGGGCGTTTGCCAAAAGCTAAGCTCCAGAAATATGTATCAATGCCTTTACGTCTGTTGTCTAGAAGCATTGTTTTAATAGCTCCACCATCACAATTTAGATAACCCGTTTCAGGATTACAGGCTGGCCAACGGTCGGGTTCAAAATTTTTGAGATATAGAAACCCGTTTTTGTGTATTCCTCTTACAGGATAGCCTTCGTCTTTCGGTCTTCCAAAATCGTGGCGTTCTTGTCCTACCAATTGGAAATTTCTATTGGCCTCCACTTGTCCTGCCTTGCTTGAATTAAAAATCGAAACCAAACTTTTTCCTGTTATAGGCCTCATTCCCGAGTTTAAGGGAGTAATGCCTGCCACTTCTAGAAATGTTGGGGCGAGGTCGGTCATGTTTACGTAGTCATTTACAACTCTGCCAGTGTTTTTAATGCCATTTTTCCACATCACAGCAAAAGGTACGTGGTTAGCGTTTTCATATTGATTGCCTTTTACACGTGGAAACGGCATTCCGTGATCAGAGGTGAACACTATTAAAGTGTTATCTATTTGACCGTTTTCTTCCAATGTTTTCAAAACTCGTGCAACGTGACTGTCCATGTATTCAATCTCCATTGCATAATCTAATAAATCATGGCGTGTTGTTTCTGAATCGGGGTAGTATTTTGGAATTCTGTCCACCATTTCCAATTTTTTGCCTCCTTTGGCTACACCACTTCCATATTCGTAAGCTCGATGTGGCTCGATGAAACCCAACCAAAAAGCCCAAGGCTTTTCATTGGATTGATTCAAAAATTCTGCAAAGTTGCTTGCATAATCATTGTTAGAAATTTCTTTGGTGGGAGGGGTAGTTTTATGGGTCGAAAAGTCTCTAATCAATAATTCTCGCTTGCTTCCGTCTTCTTTTAATGCTTCACCCGGGGCGTAACCTTTACCCGTATATCCCACAAAATAGCCGTTTTCGTGCAAGGTTTCTGTGTAGGTTTTGAAATAATTGGGAAAGAAAAT
>JAYVZC010000008.1:0-5706 GCA_043783695.1 Bacteroidota bacterium | reverse complement strand
TCTGTTATACTTGTATAATTGGCGAGTTTCGATTTGCCAATTTTAAAATCTGATTTTCCTTTTGCCATGTTTTTTTATGCATAGCTAAAAAAAAATTCTATCACAAAACAACAGCCATCAAATACTTATCTATATCTTTATGCTCATAACATTTTAACTTATATAAAGTCTAATATGGAAAAAATAAATTTTGCAAAAGGTTTCTGCTTAATTCTACTGATTTATGGACATTCTTGTTATGGTCAAAATTTCTTTGAAGATGGTTGGTACCCCCAGTAGGCGCTAGGCTCTGCCTAGTGACATACTATGTGGTTAGGCTCCAGCATGAATGTGTATCAGGTTTTTACTTTCATTAATGGTAAAATAAAACATACGATACAGAAACCGATTCGGCATTAACCATTGTAAATTTCAAAATGTCCTTTGCTATTTTATAATAATTGGTATAACAATCTTAATCCGCCTCTAAAAATGGATATCTATAATCTGTTGCGGGTACAAATGTTTCTTTGATTGTACGAGGCGAAACCCAACGCAATAAATTTACCATTGCACCTGCTTTATCATTTGTTCCGGAACCTCTCGCTCCACCAAATGGCTGTTGCCCCACTACTGCACCTGTACATTTATCGTTGATGTAAAAATTACCTGCTGCATTGCGTAATGCTTTTGTCGCATGTTCAATCGCATAACGGTCTTGTGCAATAATTGCTCCTGTTAATGCATATATAGAAGTTGTGTCAACAGTTTGCAAAATCTCATCAAACTTTTCTGCATCGTAAACATGTAATGTTAAAACTGGTCCGAATAATTCTTCGCACATCGTTACATATTTTGGATCTTTTGCTACAATTATTGTTGGCTCAATAAACCAGCCTTTTGATTTATCATAATTTCCTCCTGCAATAATTTCTATATTTTTATCTGCTTTAGCAGCATCAATATATTTAGCAAGTTTATCAAATGATTTTTCGTCAATTACAGCATTAATGAAATTTGTGAAATCTTCTGTTGGACCCATTTTAAATGATTTCAGATCTGCCTGAAGAAATCCTTTTACTTCTTCCCAAATATTGGATGGAACATAAGCTCTTGAAGCAGCTGAACATTTTTGCCCCTGATACTCAAATGCACCACGGCTTATCGCTGTTGAAACAATTTTTGCTTCTGCCGATTTGTGAGCAAGAATAAAATCTTTTCCACCTGTTTCTCCAACAATTCGTGGATACGTTTTGTATTTATGAATATTGTTTCCAATTGTTTTCCAGATGTTTTGAAAAACTTCGGTAGAACCTGTAAAATGAATTCCCGCAAAATCGGGGTGAGAGAAAATAACATCGGCAGCATCCGGACCACTTGGATAAATTAAATTTATAACGCCATCCGGAACTCCGGCTTTCATGAAAATTTCCATCAATACATTTGCTGCGTATACTTGAGTATTAGAAGGTTTCCAAACAACCACATTTCCCATCATCGCACAAGAAGAAGGTAAATTTCCTGCAATGGCCGTGAAGTTAAATGGAGTTAATGCATATAAAAATCCTTCTAAAGGTCTTTGTTCAACTCTGTTCCAAACTCCAAATCCGGTTCCTGCAACAGGCGGTTGTTGTTTGTAAATTTCTGTCATGTACAAAACATTGAAACGAAGGAAATCAATGATCTCGCAAGCTGAATCGATCTCCGCCTGAAAAGCATTTTTTGATTGTCCCAACATTGTAGCAGCGTTTAATTTTGCACGGTAAGGACCGGCAATTAATTCGGCAGCTTTTAAAAAAATACTTGCTCGGTGTTCCCATGCCAATGCTTCCCATTTCGGTTTCGCAGCCAACGCAGCGTTGATAGCTTGAGTAACATGTTCTTTACTGCTTTTGTGAAAATGTCCTAAAGTATGTTTGTGATCATGAGGTGGCGAAAGGCGTACTTTATCGTTTCCACGAACTTCTTTTCCTCCAATATACATTGGAATATCCAATTCTTTTGAACGCAAATCTTTTAACATTGCCTGAAGTTCTTTTCTTTCAGGACTTCCAGGAGCATAACTTTTGATTGGTTCGTTCACCGGTGCGGGAACAGTATAAATTCCTTTTGGCATAATTGAGAGGTTATAAATTATAGATTATAAATGAGGATTTTTAATTGAGGTGCAAATATAAGGAAAATGCTGGGAATTGTGTCAATCACAAATGACGGGTTATGAAATCAACATTGTGTTTTAATAAAACAAAAAGCACTTTATGAGTATAGCTATCAAAGATAGTTATCAGCTATGAATATAGTTAGTTTATGTTTTGTAGGAAGTTTGTCAGATAAAATAACAACTGATTTTTTCAGGTTGTAAGGAGTTAACGGATCATTCAATTCATTGTCTTTCTCTGCTGTTTTATATTTTTTCTTTTTAGTCATGAAAAATAATCGTACAGTAAATTTACAGATAAAAAATCGAAGAAAAAAACGATTAATCCTGTTCCTTCCAAAAAGCATAGTAGTTAAACCATTGCTCAGGATAGCGATACACCATTTTTTCTACTTCAGCTATATATTTATGAAGTAATTCCTGAACAGCAATTTCTGTTTGTTTTGGATCGCGGGTGCGTTTTGTTTCTATGGGTTCTGATGCGAAAAAATGATAATGGGTACTTGTTTCTTTTACAGCAAATGCAACGGTAAGTGGAACACCAAATTTTGCAGCCATTATAAACGGACCAGCAGGAAACTTTGCTGTTCTACCTAGAAATTTTGCTTCAAGAGTCTGAACACCATCGCGGAAACGGTCTCCATGCATTACTACTAATTCGTTTTTTGAAAAGGCATTATGCAATTCAATCAAATGTCCCATTTCTCCATCTTTAATGGCAATGATGTTCACATTTTTTTTCTTCTCCACTTCATCCATATATTTTTTCAAACTTTCATGTTCGTTTGCATACATTAGGATATTGAAAGTAGTATTCAAGCGATTTAATAGTTGTCCTGCAATTTCCCAATTACCAATATGTGCAGAAACTAAAATGCCACCTTTGCCCATTTCAGCGATCTTATCTAGGTTTTTTCCACCATCGTGGTTGATGGTGAATTTTGTTTTTACTCCGGCTAACAATGCTACTTTATCTAAAATAGTTTGCCCGAAGATGTAATAGTTTTTGTAAATTTTTAGATAGGTAGTAGTGCGTTTGTATTTCAAAACGTCATGAAAAAAAAAGAAAATATTTTTGTTGGATTTACGAGCGAAAAGGAAATAATAAAGTGCTACAAACCTCAGTACGATATATGCTAACTTTAGCCCGAGATGATTTAAAATGAAAACAAATATTTTATGGCCGAAAACTGTTCCTTTAGATTTTCCTTCCCACTTTGCCATTTAGTTGATTGTAAATTGGAAAATTAAAAATTGAAAAATTGGCTTGGAAAGATTAAAAAAAAACATTGTATAAACTAAGAATGGGTTAAACAAACCAATGAACTAGTGAACCAATTAACGAATGAACTAAACAGTTGCTTTTTCAGCCACTTTACGATTTACATAGTCGTAAAAATTTTGGAATGTATGAATATTGATAAAATCTTCAGCAATAACTTTAAAACCGAAATTACTTTCGATGATTACAACTAGATCAACATAATCTAAACTATCTAAACCTAAAGTTTCTCGAAGGTTTGCATCGGGATTAATTTTATCTGCATCTACTTCAAATTCGTCTACTAAAAAATGATTAATTCTTTCAATAATTTCTGCTTGTGTCATTGAGTAGTCTGTTATATTTTATTGTTTAAATTTTTTGATAATTAACGAGGAATTTGTACCACCAAATCCGAAAGAGTTGGACAAAAATACATCAATATTTTTTTCCGTTGTAGTTTTTGCGATATTTAATTTTGCAGATGCCTCATCAGGGTTTTCAAAATTGATGTTTGGAGCTACAAAATTATTTTGCATCATCAGCATAGAATAAACAATTTCGCTTGCTCCTGCCATCCAACATTCATGCCCGGTCATTGATTTGGTTGAACTAACCAAAGGTTTACTTTCTCCAAATATTGCATTTAAAGCAGTTGCTTCAGCCAAGTCTCCGCCAGGTGTAGAAGTAGCGTGTGCGTTGATATAATCAATGTCTTTTGCCTTTAATCCAGCGTCATTTAATGCCATATTCAAAGAACGAATTTGTCCGTCAACATTGGAGTTTGAAATGTGTTCTCCGTTTGAAGAGAAGCCATAACCAACGACTTCAGCCAATATTGGTGCACCTCGCTCTATGGCACTTTCATAGCTTTCTAAAATCAATGTTGCTGCTCCTCCGCTTGGGATAAGACCATCACGGTCTTTATCAAACGGACGAGATGCTTTTGTTGGTTCGTTTTCACGGATAGAAAATGCGCTCAATCCATCGAAACTACCGAAAGCAAAGGGATTTACCTCTTGTGCTCCGCCACAAATAATATGCTTTTGTAATCCCCATTTAATCATCAAATATCCCAATCCGATAGAGTGGGAGCCACTTGCACAAGCTGCACTAATCGTAAAATTGATCCCTTTTAACTTAAAAATGGTGGAAAGGTTCATGGTTACTGTACAATTCATCGATTGAAAAATGGAGCCAGAACCCAATAATGTTGTATCTTTTTTGATGCGAATTGTGTCAATTGCTTCACTTACTGCTTTGGCTGAACTATCATTTCCATAAAGAATTCCAACTTCGTTTTTCTCCACCCAGCTCATGTCCATTTTAGCATTTTTCATAGCATCTAAAGTAGCCATGTAAGCATATTCTGCTTCTTCTGAAAGACCAATACGTGCTCTTCTGTCCAAAATACCTTTTAACTCAGGTTTTTTAACAATGCCAGTCAATCCGGAGCGGTAGCCCCAGACTTTACGCTCCATATCCATTCCAATACCTGATTTTCCGGCACGCAACGACTCTGTCACTTCGTCAAGGCTAGTCCCTAAACAACCCCAAATCCCTAATCCTGTTATAACTACTCTGTTATGCATATTTTGTCTAAAAAAGGACTCAAAAATAGTCAATTTTTTTAATGTATCAACACACAAATAAAAATGCTAAAGTATTTGCTAACAACATTTTAGCATTTTTGGTGCCCTATTATTTATAATCCAACCGTCAATTTCATTCGGTTTTAATAAATATCAATATACTTTGTAAACACTTCGACTCCGCTCAGTCAATGTCGTTTAGTTAAGGATTATGAGCCTTATCTAGAGGTCGCTCCTATGGAGCTAATCGAGTTTCACATCAAACTTTTACAAATAGGTCACTCCTACGGAGCTGGTATAAAGCCTCAGCGAGGCGACCTGTTTATAGAATAAGAATTATACAGATTAAAAGCTCCAGAGGAGCGACCTGTAATGCCGAAAGCATATATGCAACCTGCCTGCCGGCAGGCAGGTAGGTCAATCCCGCACGCCTGTCCCGCTCATGCGGGGTGTGGGATTAGATTAGTATAAGTACATTGCTTAAATCTTGATAAAAAAATACGAAGTGTCATATCGTTTTGTTACCCTGAGCATTCTGCGTTGAAGCAGACACTATCGAATGGACTTCACGACTTACTTTTTAAAGGCTTCAGTAAACCTTCCAAACCGTTTAGTTTTATTTCGTAAATGGTTTGTAAAAGCACGCCCAATTTTCCATCGGGGAAACCTTTGCGTTGAAACCATTCCAGATAAGAAACGGGGAGATCACATAAAAT
>JAYVZC010000007.1:0-5716 GCA_043783695.1 Bacteroidota bacterium | reverse complement strand
AAATGATTTATCTGCATTTGCTATTGCTACTTTGTACTTATCATCTAATTCTTTGTTTGCTTTTTCTTTTGCTAAAATGTCGGCAAGAATTTTATCTATTTCTGCAATTTTATCTTTTGGATATTTTTCTGTAGGCTTTAAAGCAGAGGCTTCTGAATAAGCTGTTTTAGCACTTTCATAAGTTTTTCCAACAAGTGCAGCATCCGCTTTTGCAATTGTTGCTTTATATTTTGCTTCTAATTCTGCTCCTTTTGCAATATCGGCAAGTAATTTTGCAATCTCATCTAATTTTGTTTTAGGATAGATTTCGGCTGGTTTTAATTTTAATGCATCGTTGTAAGATATTTTTGCCGCATCATAATTTTTACCTGTGAATGCTGCATCTGCTTTAACGATGGCGGCTTTATAATCTGCTTCTAAACTTGCATTTTTTGCTGCATCTGCAATTAATTTTTCAATTTCAATAATCTTATTTTTCGGATATTCTTCTCCGGGCTTAATACTCAAAGCTTCTGTATAACCTAATCTTGCTGTTGTATAATCTTTTTTGGCAAAAGCGGCATCGCCTTTTATGATGGCTGCTTCATATTTACTTGCAGCAACACTTTCTGCTGCAGTTTTAGTTTTGGCTTCCTCATCAGCCTTCTTTATTGCTTCTTGTTCAATTTGATTTAGTTTTGTCAATTCATCAAGCATAGATTGCGAATAAGCTTTGTCGTATTCGATCTCTTTTATTTTATCATCGTAATAAAACTTAGCCATTGGCTGACTTAAAATCGCATTGATCTGGGCAACTACACCAGGATCTTTGGGCATTTCAAAAATACTTACTTCAATATCCTGACCGCCAAACTCTTCTTTAGCACGATCGTCAGGAACCCCTCTCGTATTAAAATAAAATTTTTTAGAAATGTGACCCGGCTTAGAAATGGTAAGTGTGTACTCTGCATTTAACTCCATTTTTACATCAAAACGACCATTAGACATAGTTGTTTGTTGAGAAACTTGGACTGAGCCTTTATACAAGGTAACTAAAGCTCCTTCAATTTTTTTTCTGCTCTTCTTTACCGTACCTTTTACATCATACAAATTTTGAGCTTTTGCCTCTGAAATTGTAATTGCAATAAATGTCAACAACAACAAGAATCCTACAAGAAATTTGAGCGACTTATTAAAAATGCTTTTCAATGAAATACAAATCATACCTACTGCTTAATTACCAATAACTTAGCTCACAAAATGTGGCTAGTAAGCAAATATCGTAAAAAATGTCCAAAAAATGATACAATGTTGACAATTATATTGCCATTAAAATTGAAAAATTAATTGGCGGTCTTTTTTTAGGTTTTTACAATAGTTTTATTTTTGCTTTATTTTACATACTTTTATAAAAAAAGCCTTTAAATATACGCATTCGATGAGTTTAAGTTATTGGGAGCAAGCTACTTTTTTTACAGACATTGATGTTGCAATTATTGGTAGCGGAATTGTTGGTTTAAATGCTGCTCTAAATCTAAAAAAAGAGAATAAAAAATTAAAAATTATTGTTCTTGAGCGAGGCATGTTACCAACGGGAGCAAGCTCTAAAAATGCGGGATTCGCATGTTTTGGCAGTCCAAGTGAACTACTGGAAGACCTTAAAAAATGTTCTGAAAATGAAGTTTTCTCTTTAGTTGAAAAACGTTGGAAAGGTTTGTTGCGATTAAGAAAAAATCTTGGCGATAAAGCAATTGATTTTCATAATTGGGGTGGCTATGAAGTGTTTGATTCAAAAAAAAAATATGCTGAATGTGAATCTAAAATCGATTATCTAAATAAACACGTTGCTCCTATCATCGGCAAAAAAAATGTTTATCAAAATACCGATGAAAAAATCAAAACCTTTGGGTTCAAAAATGTGAAACACCTGCTTATTAATACTGCAGAATCACAAATTGATACCGGTAAAATGATAAATGTTTTGATTTCTAAAGTTAGAATGTTAGGTGTAGAAATCATTAATGGATTTGAAGTAAAAAAATTGCAAGATGAAGGTCAAAATGTAACAATTATTTCTTCTAACGACATTCATTTTAATTGCAAAAGAGTAATTATTGCTACCAATGGATTTGCAAAACAATTATTACCCGAATATGACGTAAAACCTGCAAGAGCACAAGTTGTAATTACGAATCCAATTAAAAATTTAAAACTAAAAGGTAGCTTTCATTTCGATGGTGGTTTTTATTATTTTAGAAATATTGGTACTCGAGTTTTATTTGGTGGAGGAAGAAATTTAGATTTTAAAACAGAGGAAACTACCGAATTTGGATTAACACAATTAGTACAAAATAAATTGGAAAATCTTTTAGATACAATGATTCTCCCCAACACAAAATATTCGATAGATATGCGTTGGAGTGGAATTATGGGTGTTGGTCCTCAAAAAAAAAGTATAGTTAAAGCTACAAGTAAAAACACATTTTGCGCTGTAAGAATGGGCGGAATGGGCGTTGCGATAGGTAGTTTGGTTGGTGAGGAAGTTGCTAAAATGGTATCGGAAAGTTTGTAACAAATAAAAAATAAGAAGGTTTTTGTTTGGGAGTTTCATTTAATGTAAAAAGAACGTTTCTGCCAACGTTAGTTAGTTGGAAGCAAATCACAAAACCAAAACCCTTTTGTTTTAGAGTTTTCTAAATCACAATCCGAATTTTTTATTTCAAGTGGTTTGTATATTTTTTCCCCGATAGAAAATTTTATTGGTGTTTTAAAAATTGGCCCATCATAACAAAATGTATGGTATTCCCCGTTTTCTCCACAAGGATCAACTGTTTCAGGAAGTGATTGAATGAACTCCGCATCTATCTCTGCTCCTACTTTATCTTCATTTAAATACGCATCGTTCACGCAACAGGTGATCGTTTTAAAATTCAATGAGAAAAATTCATATATTAACTCCGATGTATTTTTTTTCCATAAAGGAAATTCAGCTTTCAATCCAACTTTCGATAAATTGTTTTCCCGATAAGTTCTTAAATCTTCTAAAAATATATCTCCGAAAATAACTTTAGTTACACCTTCTGCTTTATGCTTTAAAAGCAATGCTTCCATTTCTTTTTCATATTCCGCATTGGTGCCTTCTTTTACATACATTTTAATTAAGGGCAATCCGATTGATGCTACTTGTTGTTCTACTAATTCTTCTCGAACTCCATGCATGGAAACTCGGTTGAAAGTTTCATTTAATGTTGTAAGCAATGCTACAATCTCAAATTTATCTTCCAATAAAATTTTATATAATGCCAGAGCGGAGTCTTTACCTCCGCTCCAACAAAAAATCGCTTTTTCTTTCATTAAATAATTTTTGTAGGCTTTTTATTGTCATCAATTGCAACAAATGTAAAGTCACCGGCAATAGCCTTTTCACGAACATTGGAATACATTTGCTCAACAAAAATTTCCACTTTTACTTTTAAACTTGTACTTCCTAAATAACTCACTCTACCAATTAACTCAACAATGGTACCACCAGGAATAGGCTTCTTGAAATCTATTTTATCACTTGATACAGTAACCATTTTCATGCGACTAAAACGAGTTGCAGTGATGAAAGCTACTTCATCCATCATGTGCATGGCTGTTCCACCAAATAATGTATCGTAATGGTTTGTTGTATTCGGAAACACGGCTTTGAAAATATGTGTTTCTGAATTTTTTATACGTTCTTCTAAGTTCATTGCTTAATTAAAATAAAAATGATTGGGAATTATTCCTACAATAAAAGAACTAATATAAGTTCCGTTGGATTGATATTTAAGAATCACGCCATTTTGAACATAATCTATTGCATCTGCAACATATATTGTTCCTGAATTAGGGTCAATGCCTAAGCCATAAAAATTATAACTCGATTGTGGTATCAATGGTGATGAAGGTAATCCGGTAGAATTCACTAAAAATTTGTAGACTCCACCATTTGCTAAATAATATAATTCATCCAATGATCCATTGATATTTAATCTGTTGGGAGCATCGGTAAAATTAGGAAACTGAAATGATTTTTCAACGCTATCTGATACAGGATTAATACGAACCAAAGCCGGATAAATTCCCAAAGATTGTTTTCCTCCGCACAATACCCATATTTTTCCATTTACATCTTCACAAATAGAACCCGAGCCATAAGCAACAGGAATACTATCTATCAAAACATCTGTTGCAGTATTAATTACATATACTTTATCGGAATATATATTTGTAACGTATGCTTTTCCATAAGCTAGAATCAATTCTTCCGTCCAACCATTACATGAAATGCTACCACTAATTGTGTTTGTAGTAAGGTCTATAATTGAAATAGAATTTGAATATAAATCCGTAACATACGCTTTGCTATTGCTTACAGGCAAAAAATAGCGGGGAGAAACAAATCCTGAAATTGTAGATGAAGATACAAAAGTATTTGCGTTTACTACTTCTATTTTCCCCGAGTTGTTTACAACAATGTATGCTTTATTGTTAAAGAAATACATCGATTGACACACATCTCCTAACATACTACCATTAGCAGATTGAAAAATATCAGAAGAAACACCTTCATTTGAAAAGCTATAATAGCTTACAGATGAATTACCAAAAGAATAATTTCCTTCGTTTGTAATATATACTCCGCCATTATTTGTAAAAGATGGAGCTGGCTCCAGCGTGTTATTCGGTTTATCTTTTTTGCATGAAAAGAAAAGTATCATACAATTAAAAAAAAGAATGTACTTGAAATTTCGACCAATCATTTTATGTAAATTATTTTGTGGGAAATTGTTTTTCCATTCACGTTCAATTGCAAATAATAAATCCCATTACACATTTCAGGCAGCTCAATTGAAAAAGAGTTCCATCCTGCTTGTTGTTCAAATTTATTTTTTCGATATAGCTCTTTTCCCATAACATCATTAATGCTGAATGAAACAAGCGAATTTTGAATTAAATTGTATTGAAGAGTTGAATTCGCTTGGATTGGATTCGGATAAATCGAGAAATCAGAGATGACAAAATCATTATTTTCAACTCCGGCTGTTTGTTCATGAATTACGCCAACAGCATCCAAATCAAATCCTCCGGATGCAAAAGGAGTATTCCATGGGTCATTCACTTTTTTTCCATATTGGTCGAAAGCTGCATAAATAGGATTAATAGAACCAATCACATCTATAATTTTAACATGTGTAATTTGACTAATATTCAATCCCGGCAGAGATGAAAGTTCTTGCAAATCAAAGGGAGTGCCATACAGTGCTCGATATTTACCCGCAAAATTATTTATAGCTGTAGCATCAATACTTCCAAAGCCATTGACTTGTAATGTGTCTTGCGTATTAGAAGTAGCAGGGAAGCGAAAAAAATTTATTCCGTCTGAACTTACTTCAACAAATCCTAACTCCAAAAAAGTATCACTAAAAGAATTTTCAAATACAGCAAAATCATAACCTACTCCATCTGTTATAGGATTAATAAATGTGAGAATAGCGGAACCACCATCACCCAAACTAACAACTCCGTTTGTTCCCGCTATCCCTAAAGCTGCACTACCTGTTCCAACAGATGCATAGCCTAAAGTAGTATCAGAAATATCCTGAAATCCTTGGCTTACAGTACATCCCAATGCCCAAGAAATAAATGCAGCGCTATCCTTACTCATTGCTGTAGTCCCAATTTGTCCGGCAGGCGGAGCAAATTGAGC
>JAYVZC010000006.1:0-2386 GCA_043783695.1 Bacteroidota bacterium | reverse complement strand
CCTTCTTCACGTTTCCAATTGTCTTCAGCAAACTTCCCTTTCCCATCTTCCTGCTCCAATGCTTTACAAATAGTATCTTGCAATAACATAAACGCTTCGGAAATTTGTTCTTTGCTAAGCATAAATTAGTTGGCTTTTATCAGTTGATAATCCTGGTATTTGAGAATGTATACAAATTTATTTTCAAATCCACTATCCGCAGGAAATTGTGAAAAGCTATACTTACTTCCTAGTCCCTGATATTTATTTTCGGAAAGATTTTTCAGGAAACCGCTTCCATCTTTTTGTAAAAATGAAACGAATGACAAGGTAATATCATATCCTTGAAAAACATATATTTCGGGTTCCGTTTTATATTTTTCATGATAGCTTTTAATAAAATTTTGCGTGGAAGAATTTTTATAATCAATGAATGTATTAGCTGGAATATGTAGCGATAAATTATTTAAGTATTCAAAATCCAAATTGTCATAATTCATCCAATTTTGAAGTCCGAATAAAACAATTTTATATTTTTCTTTAAAGGTATTTAATTGTGAAATAAACTCAGTAACATACGCCTGATTATTTGATGGCAATACAACCACATTCACTTTTGTGGTGCTTAACATGCTTTGGGTATTCCCTAATCCAAAAGCAATTTTCACTGAATCGGAAGGTGGAATGCCTGTTTTTAACAACTCAGCATTTGCAGTGTTTTTGAATGCATTAAAAAATGAAAGCTCTTTTGGATTTGAATTATTAACAAGAATAATATTTTGTGTTTTAAATGAATCAACAACAAAATGTGCCATTTGTTCCACTTGCAAAGTAATGGAAGGTGAAACTTTTGAAACATAGGGATTGTTAAATAAAATTTTATTCACTTGCGTAAACGGAGAAACAATAGCAATAGAATGTTCTTTAGCAAAATTTGCAATCGGTATAAAATCTGAGCCATATAGAGGTCCAATCATTAAATCCATGGACGCCAACTCGGGCTTTTTTAGCAGATTGAAATTGTTTAAGGAATCTGTATCATCCATATCGTAAATAAATATTTTTGCATTGAGATGTTGTTTTTTTAACGAATCTATTGCCAAAAGTGCGCCTTCATAAAATTGAAGAGCAACAGTTGTTTTGCTTGAGAATTGCAAATCGCCCTTAATAATTTTTTCAATATCAATTGTGTTTGCTTCATCGGCATGAAAAGGTAAAAAGAAGGCAATATTGTATTCATCCTTTTTCTCTCCTTTATAATTATTATATCCTAAAGAAGCTCTATCCGCAGCCTCAATATTAGTTGTTGAAGTTGTTGCATTCGTAACAGTGGTCTTTATAGTTGTAGTTGTGTTTTCGGGGGCAATTTTTTTTACAGTTGGAATTTTAATATACTGATTCACTTTTAATCCATCTGCTAATTCAGGATTCAATATTCTCAATTTATCAATAGAAACCCCATAATGTTTACTTATTGAATAAAGTGTTTGACCTTTTTCAACTTTATGGAGAATAAAATTTATGGAATCATTGACAAAAAGCTCCGAAGGATTTTTTTTATTAATATGAATCTTTAGAATTTGTCCTGGTTTTATTCCATCAATTGCTTCGGGATTATCAATGACAATATCGTTTACATCACGCTGATAAAATTTAGCAATAGCAAAAAGTGTTTGTCCTTTTTCAACGGTATGTAAATAATATTTCTGTCCGTTGATAATTGCAGAACTTCTTGTTTTATGAACATCAGTAGATTCTTTCTCTTGAGCGTATAGTGACGAAGAGGAAAGTGTAAGCAACACAGTGCTTAGTACAAAAAGTAATATCGTTTTACAAAATTTCAAATTTCAGATTAAAATGCTTAACAAATGTCTTTGTGATTATTAAATAAAAAAATAATTTTGGCTAGGAAAAAAATTATTTCATTTCCAAATTACAAAATTTCCAAATTGATTTACTCCCATTCGATTGTTGCAGGTGGTTTTGAACTTATGTCATACACAACACGATTAATTCCTTTTACTTTATTAATAATTTCATTGGATACTTTTCCTAAAAATTCATAAGGCAAATGACACCAATCAGCAGTCATTCCATCGGTACTTGTTACAGCTCTCAAAGCTACTGCATTTTCATAAGTACGTTCATCGCCCATAACACCAACCGACTGAACCGGTAAAAATATGGCTCCGGCTTGCCAAACATCTTTATATAAACCAGATGATTTTAAGTTATCAATAAAAATGGCATCTACTTCTTGCAAAATGCGTACCTTTTCTAAAGTGATATCTCCTAAAATGCGAATGGCTAAGCCCGGTCCGGGGAAAGGATGACGATTTAAAATAGCATCATCAATGTTTAAAGTTTTTCCTACTCTTCGTACTTCATCTTTAAACAAAGCTTTAAG
>JAYVZC010000005.1:0-2391 GCA_043783695.1 Bacteroidota bacterium | reverse complement strand
ACAATCCTATGCCAACTTATTAGACATTTGCAGAGGTAAAAAAGTAATTCTGGTTACAGCTACCCCACTGAACAACACAGTCGATGATATTTTTGCTCAATTAAAACTATTCCAAGCACCGAAAAACGCAACAATTCCCGGAATTCAAAATCTCGAAAAATACTTTGCAGGTTTCAGAACCAAATTATCCAAGCTTGAAAAAACTGACCCTGATTATAAAAAACTAATTAAAGAAGTTTCGGATGATATTCGCAATAGTATCTTGCGTTATGTAATGGTTCGTAGAACTCGTAAAGATGTAATGACCTACTTCAAACAGGATATGCAAATGCAGGGCTTGACTTTCCCTGACTTGGACAATCCGCAAAAAATTGTATATGAGTATGAAGGCGAATTAGAAGAAACATTTATAGAAACCATTAAAAAACTAGCAGAGTTTACGTATGCCCGATACACTCCTTTGCTTTACTATATTGGAAACAAAACGCTGAGTGAGTTTGAAAAGCAACAGCAACGAAACGTGGGTGGCTTTATGAAAGGTATTTTGGTGAAGCGTTTGGAAAGTAGTTTCCACGCATTTCGCCAAAGTGTTGACCGTTTCATTATCTCTTATGAAAAGTTCATTGAAATGTATCACAATGGCACAGTTTACATAAGCAAAAAAGTAGATGTATACGACCTGATAGAAAGCGACAATATTGAAAAACTAGAAGCTTTTGTAGAAGATGAAAAAGCACATAAATACGATTCAAAGGATTTCAAAAGAGAGTTTGTTACCAAGCTAGAATTTGATTTGGAGATTCTGAAAGAGATTAAAAAACTTTGGAAAAAAGTTAATTCCGATCCAAAATTGGAACAGTTTATTCTTGATTTAAAAGCAATCAAAGCACTTAAAAGCAACAAATTAGTTGTCTTTACAGAATCAAAAGAAACTGGCGATTACATCTATGAAGCATTGATTGATGAATTCCCTGGTCAGGTAATGTTTTATTCAAGCACTGGTGGAAGGCACACTGATAAAAAATTAACATCCAATCATACTGTTTCAAGAGATTTGATAACCTCCAATTACGACCCAAATCGAAAAGGAAAAGAACAAACAGATAATTTAAAAATCTTAATTGCAACAGATGTATTGGCAGAGGGTATAAACTTGCATCGTTCTAACGTGCTTGTGAATTATGACTTGCCTTGGAATCCAACTCGTGTATTGCAAAGAGCAGGTCGTGTAAATCGTTTGGGAAGCAAATTTTCAAAGGTGCATATTTTCAACTTCTTCCCTACTACCCAATCGGATGAACATCTTGGTTTGGAAGTAAATATTACCAATAAAATCCAAATGTTTCACGACATTTTGGGAGAAGATGCCAAGTACCTGAGTGACGGTGAAGAATTTGGAAGTCAGGAATTATTCAACACCTTAAACAGCAAAACTGCTTACACTGGCGAAGATGGCGAAGGAGATTCTGAATTGAAGTATCTGGAAATGATGCGAAAAATCAGAGACGAACAACCCGACTTATTTGAGAAAATTAAAAACCTGCCTAAAAAAGCTCGTTCAGGTTTCAAAAAAGAAAAACTAGATGCCGACCAATTGGTAACTTTTTTCCGAATTGGTAAACTCAAAAAGTTCTATATCAATGAAAGCGGAAAATCGGGTGAGATTACCTTTTTTGATGCAGTGAAAGAGTTGGAATGTAAACCCGATACTAAACGTGCTAACATCCCTAATGAGTATTACCATTTGTTGCAAACCAATAAAACCCGCTTTGAACTTGATACAACTGTAGGTGATGAAGAAACCAAAGGCAGTGGTGGGCGTTCCAATGCCAAATACATTGAAAACCGACTGAAAGACAAATCTTTTAAAAACTTCAAAGGTTTTACCGATTCTAATGATGAATTTATCAATGGCGTAAAAGAAATGTTGTCACAGGGTACTATTGCCAAAAAAACTGCTCAGTTGATTAAAAACGAATTGGAAAAAACAACAGACCCACTTCAAGTGCTTCACATTTTAGAAAAACATATCCGCTTTGTAGCCATTGAAGGAGCAAAGAATGCCAAGAAATTTCAAAAACGTGAAGTCATCCTTTCAGGATACTTGATTAAATGATGAGTTATGAGTGATAAGTTATAAATGAAAATTATGAGTGAAAGAAAGGGAGCCATATTAAATCAGAGTTTTGGGTTTGCGGTGCGAGTCGTAAACCTGTACAAATATTTGGTGGCTGAGAAAAAGGAGTTTGTGTTGAGCAAACAACTTTTACGATCGGGTACCGCTGTGGGTGCTTTGGTTAGGGAAGCACAAAATGCTGAAAGTAAAGCTGATTTCATTCATAAATTAGGAATTGCACAGAAAGAATGTGATGAAACTATCTACTGGCTTGA
>JAYVZC010000004.1:0-2400 GCA_043783695.1 Bacteroidota bacterium | reverse complement strand
CTGTCCTGCTTTACCTACCGCACGAACACCAGACAACGGCAGGCGATGGGCTTTGGGTTCATTGTTGAACACCAACAAGGGCAAAAAAGTACAGCGATGCAAATAGCCGAAGTTTCAACGTCCAGCCCCACTTGCAGCAATACCAATATTACCTGCCGTTTTTTTCTTAGTTGTCTTATACTCAGTTTCAGGTTCTCTAAATATTTCAAGTTGTCCTTCTGCTGTTTTGTATGGACGCTTTAAGTCAAATAGTTTTACAATGTGCTCAGGAATTGGAAGTTTATTCAAATTGCTTGGCTCTACTTTAATTGCACCCGAACCATAACTCTTGCCAACAAGTTTTAAGTTCTCAAAAGTGTCGGGATGGTTTAATGCTTGCCAAAGGTTTTCTACAAACTCTTTGTCGTCATAAATTGGATATACACATAGGAAACCTGTTAACGGTAAAACACCTGCATCGTTTTTTATAAACCTTGTATTTCGTCTGCCAAGATAAGCAAACAACAATGGCGGAACTGCTCGTTTCTCCATTTTATACCACGGCTTGCGTTGCTGAATAAGTGAACGACTTGGCAATCCCATTTCCTCACCAACTTTCAAATAATTTAAAATTGCCTTTGGCAATTTATCATATCCGTTTATAGAAAGTAAATATGTCGGACGATTTTCTTTTTCCAATTCCTCAACATCTTTTGCTGTCAAAACACTTTCAGTTGCATCTTTCGTTCTGCCGACTGCTCTTTTCAAAAACTCTTTTGGAATTTTTAATTCCTGTACTTGCTGTGCTGTCAAAAAGAAAAACTCATTTGAACCTGTGGCAATGCCTCTCATAACATTTGCAAAGTCATTCAAATGAAATTTGAAACCGTTATGATTTTGCTCGGGTCTTGAAAAACCTGTTGCAACTCCTTCTTTAAGTTGCCGGTCAATTACCTCAATGGTTTCAAACTTCTGTTGTTTGAAGTTTGAAGAAATGAAATTAAAAAGGTCTGTTGAATATGCTTGGTTAGCTTTTACCCAATGGAGAGTTTTAGTTGGCTTGGAATTTTTGATTAAGAAAACCATTGCATTGGTATCAACATTTGGAAAAGGCGTAGCCCTTTCATCAAATGTAATTACTCCTTCAATGCAAAATTTTTCTGAAATCCATTTCCATAAATTCTTTGCAAACTTTCCTTCGCATGTATCGGCTGGCATGATGAAAGCAAGTTTTCCGTTTTGCTCCAAAAGGTTCAATGCCTGAATGAGAAAATAAATGTGATAACCTGCTCTGCCGTCAATGGTATCACCTGTGATACGCATTGAAAGTTGTTTGAGTAAAAATTTTGTTTGCTCGTCAATGCGATGATGCCTTATGTATGGTGGATTTGCAACTATTGCTTTGAATTTTCTCTGTGGTGGATTTTTTATAAAATCTCTTTCCTCAACAAAACAGTTTATGTGATTGTAAATTTCGTCTTCTAAAACTTCGGTGTCGACATCAGTTCCAAAAAAAGAAACTTTTGGTTTGTTGAGTTTTAGTAATGCTTCATAAAATGCTCCTCTGCCTGTTGCAGGGTCAAAAACTAAATCTGTATTTTCAGAAACATAAGCAACCATTGCATCCGCAACCCAACTTGGTGTCCAGAATTGCCCCTTGTTACGAAGGATTTCCCTTTCGTTCCATTCGGTCGGCAACTTCTGATGTGATTTTACTTTTCCCATCAGAGTTGCTTTAAAAGATTTATTGCATCATTAGTTATTTCAAGTAAACCACCTTCAAATTTCACATACGGCAAAATGTGTCCGTTCTTGTCCTCAATGAAAGCTGGAATTAAATTAGGTCTTTCGTTGGCAATGCCAAGAGGATAAGCATAGTGATAATAATATTTGTAAATCGCTTTCTTAGTAGTTGCACCTCCAGGTGCTTGGAAAACTTGTTCGGTTGGAAGTATTAAACCGTCAGTAACTAATCGTTGTGCTTCGTCAAAAGAAAGTCCGTAAGCTCTGTCAAAGAAAACATGCCAAACATGAATTGGGATTTTATTTTGCTCTTGCCACTTACTCAATGGAATTCTATCTTCCTCTTTAATAATTACAGTTGGAAGAACAGCATTTTTTGCAAGTCCTAATTTCCCACCAAGCCGCTTTTGGGCTTTCATCGGAATATTATAGAAAGGCATTTTCTCTGCTACCCAAAGAGAGTTCTCACACTCAACAGCAATGATTGCTTTTGAAATAAGGTCTTGCAATTTGTCCTCTGTTATGAAAGGTAATTCTGCTTCACCGCCAACACTTGTAAGGAATTTGTCAACGAATGGTTTGTTAACAATTTTGAAAACTAAAAGGTCTGGTCGTTTTATCTTGCCAAGTCCAGCATGTTCAAGTCTTTCAAAGTAAAGTTCAAATGCTCTAACATCA
>JAYVZC010000003.1:0-2406 GCA_043783695.1 Bacteroidota bacterium | reverse complement strand
TGGTAACTAATATTAAAGGACGTTTTGTTTTCATTAATACAAAAATACTTAGTAATATCAACTTTGCAGACTTTTATTCAATATTACATTCACATTTAATTGTTGATAAAACCGACAAAAATCAATAAAAAATCTATTTAAGTTTGTAATTTTGTAATCTGATGAAAAATTTTGACATTCCCGACTTTTATAAAAGTCCAATCATTTCGAAAGTAAAAGAAATTCGCAAAGTGAACGATCCTCGTAAAAAGGATTTTACTCCTACTCTACTTGATTTTGGACCTGTTCGTTTTCACATTGCTCGTCATTTTGGATTTTGTTATGGTGTTGAAAATGCAATAGAAATTTCCTACAAAGCCATTGAAGAAAATCCGAATAAAAAAATATATTTATTAAGTCAAATGATTCACAACCCTGATGTAAACAATGATTTACTGCATCGCGGAGTTAAGTTTCTAATGGACACATCCGGAAATCAAATTATTCCTTTTACTGAATTGGATTCAAATGATATTGTAATTATTCCGGCATTTGGTACAACGTTGAAAATTGAAGAAGAATTAAACAATATAGGAATAGTAGTCAGGAAGTATGATACTACTTGTCCGTTTGTTGAACGTGTTTGGAAAAAATCGGAAAAACTAGGTGAAGATAAATACAGCATTATAATACATGGAAAACTTAACCATGAAGAAACACGTGCAACATTTTCTAGAAGCGAACAAAATGCTCCGTCTATTATTGTAAAAGATATAGTTGAATCCAAAATTTTAGGAGAATATATTTTAGGAAACATCAGTATTGATGAATGCAAAAAAATATTTTCCGGAAAACATTCTGATAATTTTGATGCAACAAAGCATCTTGAACGAGTTGGAGTAATTAACCAAACAACAATGTTGGCAACAGAAACACAAGAGATTGCTGATTATTTCAAAAATATAATGGCAAAAAAATATGGTGAGAATAATCTAAAAAATCATTTTGCTGATACACGTGATACTTTGTGTTATGCTACCAACGAAAATCAAGAAGCGACTTATGGATTATTAAAAAATAAAGCTGATTTGGCAATTGTTGTTGGTGGTTACAATAGCTCTAACACTTCCCATATTGTTGAATTGTGTGAAGAAAAATTACCTACTTATTTTATTTCTTCTGCAAAAGAAGTTGTTTCAGAAAATGAAATAAATCATTTTGATTTTTCTCATCAAAAACATTTACATACTCCAAACTATTTACCAAAAAAAGAAAAAATTGATATTATCCTAACCAGCGGAGCCTCTTGCCCCGACTCAATTGTGGATGAAGTATTGCAAAAAATAGTATCTTATTTTCCAAAAGCTAAAGACATTAATGAAGTGATTGCTGAATTAATACCGAATCGGTTTCTGTAACCTGCCTGCCGGCAGGTAGATAGTCCATTCCCGCACATGCGGGATTGCACTACAACAGCTACTCTCTCGGCATTAATCATTGTAAATTACAAAATGTCCTTTGGACTCCTATTTTATAATAACAATTGGTATTAAACCTGAGTTCGATTTAAAAAAATGTCATTTGATTTGTTTTTCCCATTTCAAATTTAATCGAAGATTTTTTAGGGAAGAAGCTGTATACAATAAGTTCAGCAACAAGGTTAGAAATAAAATTGCCGAAGGAACGGTGTCTAAAATGTTCGATTTGACAGATATTTTTTAATTCGTCATTCACTGTTTCAATTATGGATCTTTGCCTAAGCAATATTTTATCACTCATTTCCATTAGACAATTCTTCCTATTTTTTTTAATATTTGTAATGAGTTGAATCCCGTCTATGAAAAATTATTGAATGATTAACTTTTTATGATAAAGATTTTGCTGAGAGGTTGCTGTTATAAGATATACGCCTGCAGATAATTTAGAAGAAAGGTCTAACAAATAAACTCTATCGCCATTTTGTTCAATAATGACTATTTTTGAATATATACTTTTCCCATTCATATCATAAACAACCACCAACACCTCATTGCCTTCAATTGAATTGAATAATAGATTAATACTATTCCCATCATTAGGGTTAGGAAACACATCAAACATGAAATCTAATGATTGTTTAAAGTCGACAAGCACCAATGAAGAATAAGTAAATTCTCCATTATAATCGGTTTGTTTTAATCTGTAATACGAAACCCCTTCATAAGGATTGGTATCAAAAGTAGAATAATTCAAAACACTACTGCTGTTTCCTGCTCCCTTTATTGTATCTACTAAAACAAAATTATAGCCATCAATTGTTTTTTCGACAGAAAAATAATCATTGATGTTTTCTGTAGCTGTTGACCAATTAACGTCCACCTTGGAACCATTCGGTTGTGCAGTGAATGAGAGTAATTCAATTGGCAGTGCCCCAGAGCCTAAACTTGC
>JAYVZC010000002.1:0-5765 GCA_043783695.1 Bacteroidota bacterium | reverse complement strand
GCAGTTCAAGCATGGCTTGGTTCTTAGAAACTTATGGGTTTAAATGTTACACGCTCAAGGGCGGATATAAAAGTTATAGAAAATATGTATTGGATAGTTTTAAAGAACAAAAAAACATTGTCGTTTTAGGCGGGAAAACGGGAACGGGAAAAACATTCATCCTTCATGAACTTAAAAAACAAAACGAACAGATCATCGACCTAGAAAAACTGGCCCATCATAAAGGTTCCTCCTTCGGATCTTTAGGAGAAGAAGAACAAAATTCTCAGGAGCAATTTGAGAACGAGCTTTCATTTAATCTTTCTAAAATTAATCCTAAAAATAAATGCTGGATAGAAAATGAAAGTAGAATGATCGGAAAAAATATTATTCCGACCAACTTATGGGAACAAATGAAAGAAGCAATAGTTGTTTCAATAGAATTGCCACTAGAAGAACGACTCAGTTATTTAGTAAAAGAATATGGAAAATTCAGTAAAGAGGAATTAATTACTGCAACAGAAAGGATCGGCAAACGATTGGGCGGGCAACATGTAAAACGAGCTATACAAGCAATTGGACAAGGTGATTATGAAACCGCATTTGAAATATGTTTGGTATATTATGATAAGACTTATAGTTATGGGGAAGAGAATAGAGGGGAAGAAAAAGTTGTGCATTGTGAGTTTGAGAAAATGGATGCAGAGGCTATCGCAAGAGAAATAAAAAAAGTAGACAATAAGGCAATAGACAGTAAACAAAAAAATTAAAAACACAGCATCCACACAGTACCATAAAAACACAGCATCCACACAGTACCAAATGAACTATTGAACTAATGACAAGTGAACGAATTAAATTAACACAATATTCCCATGGAGCAGGATGCGGATGTAAAATTGCTCCACATGTTTTAGAAGAAATTCTCAAATCAAACTTTATTGCTCCCACCGATAAGAAATTAATTGTAGGAAACAGTTCAAAAGATGATGCAGCAGTTTATGATATAGGAAACGGACAAGCAATTATCAGCACCACAGATTTCTTTATGCCTATTGTGGATGATGCTTCTGATTTTGGAAAAATTGCTTCTGCCAATGCAATAAGCGATGTGTATGCAATGGGTGGAAAACCACTTTTGGCAATTGCAATTTTAGGTTGGCCTATTAATAAACTTTCTCCTGAACTTGCTCAAAAAGTTATTGACGGAGCAAGAATGATTTGTGCCGAAGCGGGAATTACACTTGCTGGTGGACATAGCATTGATAGTCCGGAACCAATATTCGGATTAGCAGTAACCGGAATAATTGATTTAAAAAATCTAAAACAAAACAATACTGCTAAAGAAGGAGATTTAATTTATCTAACTAAAAAAATCGGAGTTGGTATTTTAACAACAGCAGAAAAAAAGGGATTGTTAAAAGAAGAACACAAAGGAATTGCTGCAAAACAAATGATGGAGTTAAATAAATCCGGAGAAAAATTTGGGCAATTAAATTATGTAAGTGCCATGACAGATGTAACTGGGTTTGGACTACTTGGACACTTGATTGAAATGGCAGAAGGGGCGAATCTCACAGCAGAAATTGAGTATTCAAAAGTTCCATTATTCAATGATTTGAATTTTTACACTTCACAAATGTGTGTTCCCGATAATAGTTTTAGAAACTGGAGTAGCTATGATCCAAAAGTTTCCGGAATAACCGGTGATTCATTATTAACATTGTGTGACCCTCAAACAAATGGTGGATTATTGATTACAATTAATCCCAAGCATAAAGAGGAATTTGAAAAATTATTGGTTTCAGAAAAAATGCAACCATTCTCTCAGCCCATAGGTAAAATGAAAAAAAAAGAAGAGAAAATAATTACTCTAATATAAATCCTGCGCTTCTATTAAATCTAAAATCTCATCTGGATTTACTTTTTTGATTTTTTTCGTAGGAACAGGAATGTCGCCATTTCCCTTAATTAAACCATTATCACCAGAGTCTATGGTGTTATTTATATCTTTTGCATCATACATCAAACTATTGTTATAGATGGATTTTGTTTTACCAAAACGAAACACTAAACCAAAATTCACAAAAATGCTACTTTTGATGTTTTCTGAATAATAGTTTTTATACATTGAATTATTATTTCTAATAAGAGTGGTAGAATAAAATGCAATTTTATTTCTTGTAGTAAAGCCACTGCTCAAATAAAAATTGAAAAAATTAGAAGGTTGTAGATCTAATCTTAACCCGGATAAAAATTCATATCTGCCAAAATATAGTTTATCATTATCGTTGATGTTTCCAATTCTCAGTGAATCGGTATTAGCGAATGTGTACAAGCCTCCTTGTGGTTTTGTGTAAAGACTTGTACGAACATATTTACCAATGGGAACAACAAATGTTACTCCTCTCGGAAACTGAACACTGAAATTTATTTTGTCTAGCTTCCCCACTCTTATTCCTATATAAGGCAGTTGATAACGATTTCCCCACAAGAAAGAACGCGTGTATCCAACTCTGAAGCTAAAATACTCGTTTGCTGTAAAATTATATAGAACAGTGGATGCTAGTCGATACGTTTTTGTATATGCATATCCCCTATCTCGTGTAACAAAAGGAGATAGTTCTACAAAAAAAATACTCTTCTTTCCGTTACTATAAAATCCTCTGCACCCAAGAGACAGTTTAGTTAAAGTATGTTTATTAATTCCTTCGAAATTTAATTTTATACTTGTATAGTTTCCTGTAAAAAGTAAATTCAAGGTAGAAATTTTTGTACTGTCTTTGTTATAAATATCCCTAGTAACCATTGGAAAATTATATCCTAAAGAAACTTGATTCAATTGATACGAACCCAATAGCTTTGAAACTTGATTAATTGTATCCAATTCCCTTTTGCCTGTTGAATAATAATCGAGGTAAATGGTTTTATTAAAATAATGTTTCGGAGGTTTAACCACCTTTGTTGTATCACTATTATTAAATGCCGAAAGCTTTGTAATTATTAGTACAAAGCTTATCAGCAAAAATATATATAATGGAGGCCTTTTCACAATTTCATTAATTTTCTTTAATAATTTTAATGAGTTCCTTTTTGAAATCCTCTTCCGCTCTTCTCACAGCTGAAACTTTTTTGACGGGGAGAATTTTTTTAAATTTTTCGTAATAGTCTTTATAAATTTCAAATTCTTTTTGTTTCAAATTTAATTCTGCCGCAAGATATGCTTCTGCTTCTTTATCGGTAGCAAAATCGTAATTTGTTTTGGCATTGTATTGTAATCGAAATGTTTTTCGGCCGGCATCCAATTTATCATTCATTTCGTTGTACAATGGCCAAAATGCTTGAGATTCAGAGGCTGTAAAATTTACTTTTTTTGTAATGAAGGAAACTCTCAACGCATCAATTTTATCCTTTTTAGAGTCGGGTTGTGCAAAAGCTATATTGATAAAAAGCATCAATATAATTGTTGAGATGATATGTTTAAACTTCAATTTCATTTATTCTTTATTCGTATTAAGAGAGTCTTCGGAGGTTTCATCTTTTGATAATTGTTGATTCAATACAACTTCATCTACCATTTCGTACAAATTTTCATCATCAAAATCCTGAATGTTTTTTTCGTTTAATATTTCATTTTTTTCTAAACAAGCTAAAGTCATGCAATCGCTATTTAATACTTTAGAATCTGCTCTATTAAAATACCACAATGCAGTTAATCCAATTGTCAACGCAAGACTAGCCGCAATGGCTATTTGTGGTTTTAATACAACAGCTAACAATTGCCTTACAACACCTTTTTTATTTTTCTCATCATAAATCTGCTCTTCGTACAAATCGGTTTTACTTTCAAAATAGTTTGGCGCTGTTTTGAAAGTATTTTTCTTTGGAATGGAAGATAAAATCGAGAACTCCTTTAATTCAGACTCCAGCTCCAGTTTATCCATTACTTTTTTATCGAATGTCTCAAAATAATCGGATGGCAATGATTTTAGAACAGGCTTGGTAATTTTATTAAGTTCAGAGAAAACGGATAACTCGTATTTACATTCAAGAATATTTGTAAGTTCCAAAAAATAATTTTTTGGAACAGTAAACTTTTTTTGTTTGTTTTGCGCAAGTATTTTCAACCTGACTAATTCCTGTTCACATTCAATTTTATTCATCACACGACCAGAAAGAGAATCAAAATAACCTTTCGGGGCTATAAAAGAATTTCTCTTGTCCTTGCCGAACAAAAAATTTTCTTCCTTAAAGTTATCGTAATTATTCTCCATTTGTTTAATGACTTAATAAAATCTCTTCAATTTTTTTAGCTGCAATGTGATACGATGATTTTAATGCTCCAACCGATGTTTCTAATATGTCTGACATTTCTTCGTAAGGCGTTTCATCGTAATAACGCATATTAAAAACAATGCGTTGTTTTTCTGGCAATGTCAAAATTGCTTTTTGTAATTTCAGTTGAATTTCATCGCCTTCAAAATACGCATCCGAAGAAAGAGAATTACTTAAATGATATTCGATGGGATGAATTGAAGTAACGTTTGTGCGTTTTTGTCTTAAAAAAGAAATTGATTCATTGGTTCCAATTCGGAATAACCAAGTGTAAATTTTTGAATCTCCTTTAAAATTTTCCATTCCTTTCCAAGCTTTTATAAATGTGTTTTGCAAAACGTCATCCGTATCATCGTGGTCAATTACAATTTTTCGAATGTGCCAGTATAATCTTTCCTGATATTGCTTAATCATAAAATGTATGGACATATTTCTCGATTCTTCGTTTCGAAACATATCTATTATTTCCTGATCTGTATACTGCTGCATCACCTGTATTTGTGCTTAGACGTAATGGAATTGCTAAAGTTTAATTGGATCCTTTATTGAATATAACTAATTGATTATCTGATATTTAAGAAACAGCTTTTGTCACCATTTCTATAACTTCTTTTATTTCTTCTTCGGTTGTGTATTTCCCAATACTAAAGCGAATAGACGAATATGAATCTTCATCGTTCAAGCCCATTGCTTTTAAAACATGAGAAGGCTCGGCAACAGCAGATGTACATGCAGAGCCCATTGCAACCGCAATGTTTGGGATTTTGCTAATGATTGTTTCGGAGCGATTTCCTTGAAAGCAAATGTTTGTAGTGTTAAACAAACGATTTTTTGTGCTTCCATTCATGAATACGTTTGGGAGTTCGCATAAAAATTGTTCCAGACGAGTTCTCAATTTTGAAATGCGAGCCGAATCCTCCCACATATCTAACTTTGCTACTTCACAAGCCTTTCCTAAACCAACAATTCCAGTCACATTTAATGTTCCGGAGCGCAAACCTCTTTCGTGTCCGCCTCCATCCATCTGAGGAAACAGGCTAACGCGAGGATTTTTTCTACGAACATACAATGCTCCAATTCCTTTGGGACCGTAAAATTTATGTGCACTGATACACATCAAATCAATATGCTCCTCTTGCACATCAATATTTATTTTTCCGATTGCTTGTGTTGCATCGCAAAACAAAATACTATTATTCGCATGCACTAAATCCGCAATTTGTTTAATTGGTTGAATCACGCCAGTTTCATTGTTGGCGTACATTACAGCAACTAATATAGTTTCAGAGCGTAATGCTTTTTTTAATTCTTCTAAATCAATTAATCCTTCTCTGTCAACATTTAAATAGGTGATTTCTGCACCTTTTTTCTCAAGCGATTTACAAGTATCTAAAACAGCTTTGTGTTCTGTTTTAACAGTAATTATGTGATTGCCTTTCGTTTGATAATTT
>JAYVZC010000001.1:0-2415 GCA_043783695.1 Bacteroidota bacterium | reverse complement strand
TGAATTTATCATTTCTACCTGTTGATCTTTTTGGATAAGCGTAAGCAAAGGATGGGTTGCTCTGTATGTATCCCATATGCAAAAAAAATCATCGTAATAAGGAATGGAAGATGTCCATTTTGGATTTTCACCTGTACGATTTACCGGCATTAACATGGTTCTGTAAAGGGCAGAATAAAATATTTTTTTCTGATCTTCATTTTGCGTTTTTATAATAATAGTATTTAATTTTTTATTCCATTCATTTTCTGCATCATTCTTTACTTTATTAAAATCCCAGTGATTTATTTCTTTCTGAATATTTTGTTTTGCTTTGCCTGTGCTTATAAATGAAATGCCGACCTTCATTTTAACCTGCTCACTTGTTTTATTATTAAAAGTAAAATAGGCTCCGGTTGGTGTTCCGTTATCAACTTCTTCTTTTGATGACCTATGAAGTTCTCCTGACCTCCATGTTCCATATTCTGATGCAGGCTTATCCAGTACAGCATAGAAAAATACAGTGTAGTCTTCACCTACGTTCCATCCACCTCTCACTTTTGTATAACCTTCAATTTCTGTTGGCGATAAAATTTTAATTTCTGAACCCACCAATTCCTGGTCCAATTCACCCAATTCTTTATAGCCACCCCAGCTTAAAAAACTTCCCATATCAAAAAGTAAATTAAGCGAGGCATTACTATTATTGGTGTACCGGTGAAAACCTACACTATGCGTAATTGTAAATTCTCCAGTGATATTGTATTTTGGAAGCTCAACTGAAAAACAACCAGGACTTGATTTTTCATTTGCACGGTTACTTGTATAATCTTTAATATTAATTGCTCCACTTGTAGCAGCAACTAAAACGTTTCCATATTTTGGTGGGCCACCAGTACCCGATACATGCACATGACTAAATCCCTTCAACATACCCTTGTCATTATAGCCTGAATTCGAATTCATAGGAGTGCAATCGGGACCAAGTTTTACCATACCATACGGTAAAGTTGCTCCTGCAAAAGTGTGTCCTTCACCCACAGCACCAATAAAAGGGTCCACATATTTTGTAAGCTGTTGACTGTTATTTTGAGCACTTACTGAAAATGAAAAAATAGATAAGGTGATATAAAAAACAGTTCTTAATTTAAATAGACGCATATTATTATTATCCAATTTTATTTTGTAATCAAAATTCGCTGTGTGGAAATGAAAGATTTATATCTTTTAATTTTAATAATTAGTGCGTATTAATTTTTGAAAGAAAATAAATGTAATTCTATTTTTCAGGTACATATTTGGGAAGATGGATTAGAACAAAAATTTTATCAGAAAGGGTAAAAAGTAACAATAACTAATACATCTATAAATTGAATTCAACTGCCAGATAATTGTTTTACTTTTCTTTTTTGAATTTGAAGTAAAGATTTTGCAACATTCGGATTATTTATCGTAATATTTTGTTCGTCTATTTCACTTCCTTTTTTTCTTTTCCATCAATAAGATTCAAGTGCACTTGCTGGACCAAAAAATCTTCTTTTTCTGTAACCACTTTAACAAAAAACTGTTTATTTAAATTATATAAACTGTCGGTGCGATAAAGGACTTTTAATAATACTTTATTTCCATTCACTTTTAAGTATCTGTACTTTATATCATTCGCTTCTGAAACGCTCCTGCGGGTATAGGAATTTATCCATCCATATAATAAAAAAACAGAAGTGATAAATAATATTATTGCAATCCACATTCCGTTATGCAAATGATGCTTATGATGAATGTGTCCGCTTGCTTTATTGACTGAACTAAAATTTATTTCTGCAACATTTTTGGTCAACTCATTTATCTTTTCATTTGCAGTTTTAATCTGGTGAAAAATAGGTGCAATTGCAGATTGATAAGACCTGATTTCTTTTAGCAATTCCTGTTGTTCTTCACTATCCTTGCATAGGGTATTTTTCAATAAACTTATTTCTAAGCCTTCTAGTTTTTCTATAATTGTTTCTAATAAAACTTGGTTCATCACAATGTTTTAATTATAAATGCATTCCTTTCTTTTTTTTCTTGTGCTTTTTTTCAAAGCTCCATTGATGTGGTAATTGCTGATAAATTTCTTCCGGCTTCAATAACTGCTCAATAATATTTTCAGTTTTGTTTTGCTCTTTTTTATTTTCAGAATGATTATTAAAATCAGGTTTTGATTTGGGAGAAAAAGGTTGTCGCAATAAATGTTTTTGTTTCTGCTGCACTATTGTTCTTTGAAGATTATTTATAGAAAATTTTCTGTCAATTTCACTGCCTTTGTATTTGTATTCTCCTATCTTAAAACTGATACCCTGCAACTCATTTGTATTCCCTTTGTATTTGTACAATGTTTCTATGTTTTTCTGTTGCAATTTTTCTTTTAAATCACTAAGGGTTTTGCATTTTGGAATT